>CAZHYX010000060.1:10378-12668 GCA_964536675.1 uncultured Flavobacteriaceae bacterium | reverse complement strand
TCAAGTGTCATTTGTTTTGCAAACCTTAAATTGAATTTAGCATCAGAATTATTAGAGTTTAGTAGTAATGCTTTTTCATAATAATAAACGGCCGGCGCCACTCTATTCAATTTATAATTGGCATTTGCTATATTATAGAATAACTTATCAGATTGCACTTTATTGGCTTCAATTTCTTTATATATTTCTAGTGCTTCAACATATTTTTCGTTTTGGTATAATTTATTTGCTTCTACAAATAAACTGTCTGCTTCTTGAGCTGACAAGGTGCTTGAGAGAATTATAATTATTATTGAGAAAATTTTCTTCATATTTTTTGTCTTTGCGAGGAATGAAATGACGTGACAATCTTTTGATGAGATTCCTTCACTTCGTTCGGAATGACGTATTATAGTTGTTTATCAATTTTAGTAATAATTGTTCTTGCTTTATTATATTCTTGTTGCATCATTATATTAGTTGTTGGTGTATAGCGAGCATAATCACAATCATCTAACACTTTAATAAAATCATTAACATCATTCGTATCAACGTTACGTTTTTGCAATAGATCACTTATTTTTTCTTTACTAATATCAGATGTTTCTACCTGTAATTTAGCTTTTAAATAATTATGTAATGCTTTTTCTAAGGCGATATAAAATTGCTCATTATTATTGAGTTGTTTTTTAGCTTCTGACAAATATTTTTTGGCTAATCTATCCGCCTTTCTACGCTTATTACCAACGATATCACCATCTCTTTTTTTCTTTTTCATCCCAATAAAAACCCCTAAAGGAATAGATAGTAATGGAATTATTAACAAGGTATAAAATAGATTAGAACCTAAAAAATCTTCTTTATCTTCTATCGGTTTTAAATTAGCAGTCGTACTAATATATCGAATATCTTTTGCATTACTAATTACGTCTCTCTTAATAACTCCTGAGGCTACATCAACCTGAGTTGGTGTTTTACCCTGAGGTACATTAATAATAATTGCATTAGATGTAATCGTTTTATAGGTTTTATCTTTTAAACTAAAATATGAAAATGATACCGGCGGAATTTTAAATTTTCCTCTAAATTGAGGTACAACGGTGTATTGTTTATAAATATTTCCTCGCAATCCTCCCAGCGTAGATACAATATTTTCTTTATGTTCGGGTTCATACCTTTCCAATCCGTTAGGTGTTTCTATCGTTGGTAATCCGACCAGCTTTAAGTTTCCTTTACCTGAAACAGTTACTTTAATTTGAGCAGATTCATTTGCTTTTAATTCTGTTTTACTCGAAGTTACTTTAAAATCATATTCACCAACAGCTCCTGAAAAATTAGCCGGTTTATTTTCAATAGGCAATGACTTAGCATTTATAATACGTTTACCAGTAGTAAGCGTTAACGTAGTATTATTTGAAATCATATTACCGAATAAATCTCTTCTGCCAATTGGTACACCAGCTGTAATTTCGATTTCCATCGGATCAATAGTGAGTTTACCTGATTTTTGCGGAATCAATACAACCTTTTTGATAATTGCATAACGATGATTTCTTCCTTGAAAAGTGCCTTCTTTAGCTTCCCATCGCTTAACTTCTATGCTCTGATTCCAAAAACCATTGAACGATGGCGATTCTACTTCGCGTGTATTTCTAACACTTACTTTATTTACATCAACATAAATTTTATAGACTACAGAAATACTTTCACCTACATAGGGATTGGTATTAGAAATTTCAGCAACCAAATGAATATTTTGTGATGCTATATGTCTCGGGTCGTTAGGGTCTTTTGGTATTTCTACAGCACCAGTAACGGTAACTTTTACCGTATTTGTTTTAATGACATTCCCGTTAAAGTTTATACTTGCTGAAGGAATTTTAAAAACACCTTTTTTAATAGGTTGAATAGTATATGTATAAGACTGCTCAAAAGATTGCTTACCGTTTACATACGAAAAATTAGTAGATTGCATTGGGCCAGCTAGCACTTTAAAATTTTTAAAATTTGGAGGTGTAAAGTCATCTCCGCCCTGTTTATTTATAGAAAATACAATACGTAAACGTTCATTTAAACCTAGCCTGTTTTTACTGACAGCAGTTTTAAATGATACGTCTTGTGCCAACAGTTGTTGGCTTACAATTAGTAAAATTATTAATATTATGTTTTTTCTAAACATTAATTTCTATTCTCCTTTAATTCAATCTATCTATTCTCATGATGTCCTATTCTTCCCTTTAAATACCTACAAGGTTTTAGAAACCTTGCAGGAAACATAACTCCCTCCCTTTTGGGGAGTCCCGAAGTTTCG
>CAZHYX010000060.1:0-10278 GCA_964536675.1 uncultured Flavobacteriaceae bacterium | reverse complement strand
TAGAAACCTTGCAGGAAACATAACTCCCTCCCTTTTGGGGAGTCCCGAAGTTTCGGTTGGGGTGGGGCTACCAATCTTTTTCTTGTTTTACTTTTCTACCCTTTGCCTTTTTAGCATTTACTTTCTTCTGCGTTTTATTTTCTTCTTTATTCATCGCTTCCAACAACTGTTTTATTTGCTGTGGAGATAATTTAGGTTGCTGTGGCTTTGGTTGTTTCTTTTGTTTGTCTTTATCGCCATTTTCATCTTTCTTTTTATCCTTATTCTTGTCTTTATCATCACCTTTCTTGTCTTTGTCTTTATTTTGGTCTTTTTTATCGTCCTTGTCTTTTTTGTCTTTATCTTTTTTGTCTTTGTTCTTATCTTTATTCTTGTCCTTATTATCTTTATTTTGTTGTTGTTGCTTTTTCAGCATTTTTTGAGCTAAGGCCAAATTATAGCGGGTTTCATCATCTTTAGAATTATTCCGTAATGAATTTTTAAACGCCTCAACAGCTTTTTCATATTGCTTTTCTTTCATCATAGTATTACCAATATTATGAAAAGATTCTGCTTTGGTCAATTTATTTTCTGTTGTTTTTGAAACCAATTCATACATTGGTAATGCTTCTTTAAATCTGTTTTGCTGATAGATGGCATTCCCTAAATTATAATTGGCTTTTTCATAATTAGGGTTTTGTTCTAATGATTTTTTATAATGTACTTCAGCATCTACATAATTTTGTTCCTTATAAAAATCGTTACCTGTTCTAAAAAGTTGCTTTTCAACTTGTTCAACTTTAGGTTTTTCTTTTTTCTCTTTATCTTGAGAGAACCCTATGAATGAGAATACCAAAAAAATAATAACTACTAGCTTTTTCATCTTTAATTTTTTTTATGTTCATTAAATAAATTCAATTTTTGAATCCACTTGGTTTTTTTATTTAACATCAACGTATCAAATACCAGAAATAAAAGCCCTAAACCAATAAACCATTGAAACTGATCTTTAAAATCAGAGAATTGTTTTGTTTCAAATTCTTTTTTATCTGCTTTTAATAATAATTCATCTATATATTCAACAGTTTTAGCAGTATTATTTCCATAGAGATATTTGCCATTACCTTCATTGGCAATTTTTTTTAATGTTTTATCATTTAACCGAGTAATTACTACTTCTCCTTTTCTATCTTTTTTATACCCAATAAGTGTTCCGTTTCTTTTTAATGGAATCGGTCCTCCTTCAGATGTTCCTATACCAATAGTAAAAATTTTAATTCCTTCTTTTGTAGCTTCTTCGGCAACATAACTTACATTTTCTTCATGGTCTTCACCATCAGAAACTACAAATAAATACCTATTAGTTTGCTCATCATCGTCATAATAACTCTTTGCTAATTTTAGCGCTTCATTTATTGCTGTACCTTGTGATGAAACCATATCAGGATCTGCATTTTGTAAAAACATTTTTGCTGCGGCCTGATCTGTTGTAATTGGCAGTAACGGATAAGCATTACCGGCATAAATAATAATCCCAACTCTATCACTCCCTAATTTATTAATAATTTTGGAGATAATCTGCTTGGCTTTTTCAAGTCGATTAGGAGCAATATCTTCAGCCAACATACTCTTAGAAACATCTAAAGCAAAAACAATATCAACGCCTTCTCTTTTTATTGTTTTTAGTTTGGTTCCCATTTTGGGGTTTACCAATGCAATTATCAAAAAAGATAATGCGAAGGCAACTGTCAATATTTTTAGCACTGCTTTAAATGGTGATGCTTCTGGGCTTAGTTTCTCTAACAAATAACTATCTGCAAAAGCTTTTTGTTTTTTTCTTTTCCAAAACAACACCAATACAAATGCAATTAATAAAACCGCAATTGCTATAAAATAAATAAAATATGTTTTGTCTTCTAGTTGATACATTATTACTGTTGGTACGTTTATTTGTTTATTTCACGCAAAGAACGCAAAGTTTTTTCGCAGAGAGCGCAAAGTCTCACAAACTGTTATTCTTTACCTGTCTTAAATCTTTCGTCTTTTTGTCTTATGTCTTTTTTATATAAAGCTTCTAAAGATTGTAAATCGTAATAACATTTCAAGTAGCACCAAAAATCCTGCTAGCAAAATTAATGGTCGATACTTTTCTTGATAGTTATAATATTTAAACTCTTCTACTTCGGTTTTTTCTAATTTATTAATTTCATCATATATAGATGCTAGCTTTTTATTATCAGTTGCTCTAAAATATTTTCCATCAGTTTGTGCTGCAATAAATTTTAATAATTTCTCATCAATTTCAACAGGTGCCATTCTAAATTGCAGTCTGCCATTTACATCTTTTGCCCAAGGAAACATTGCCATGCCATTGGTACCTAAACCAATAGTATAAACCTTAATATCTAATTCTTTGGCCAATTCGGTAGCTGTTTTTGGATCAACAAATCCTGAATTATTTACCCCATCGGTCAATAAAATAATAACCTTACTTTTTGCTTTACTATCTTTTAGTCTGTTTACTGCAGAACCCAATCCCATCCCTATGGCTGTGCCACCCTCAAGGTCACCCCAACGCAATTTTCTAATGGTATTAATTACAATTCGTTTATCACTGGTAATTGGTGTTTTTGTAAAACTTTCACCCGCATAAACTACAATACCAATTCTATCATTTGGTCGCTTAATGACAAAGTTAGTAGCAACCTCTTTTAAGGCTTCTAAACGGTTTGGTTTTAAATCTTTTGCCAACATACTTGCTGAAACATCAATTGCCATCACAATATCAATACCACGAGTGGTTTTTGTTTTTTTAGTTACTTCTACATTTCTTGGTCTTGCCATTGCAACAATCAAAACAGTTAATGCCAACAATCTCAATACATATAGTAAAGGCTTCAATTTTGCTAACAATGATTGCTTAGCAAATCCTTTGGTATCGGCCATTTTTAATCTTGCCGTATCTGTTTTACGAACAAAAAAATACCAGCCTGCCAATAGTGGTATTAACAATAATAACCACAAAAATTCAGGGTTTGTTAATTCTAAATTATTCCACAGTTTCATCTTCTTCTATTTCAATTTTAGGGTGTAACACTTCTATAATTTCTCCTGCATCATTTCTATGTAATTCTATTTCATTTACTAAAGGTTTGTATTTTGCAAATTTTACCAAATCGGCTTCTTGTAATAATTTTTGTAATTTTTTAATAGTTTCATCTGGTATATTTAAAGAACTTGAAGTATTAAAATCGATTATCGTTTCCATCAATTCATCTGTAGTCGATTCTAATGCGGGAATATTGAGCTCTCTCTCAATATATGACCTCACTATATCGGTCAGTTCAACATAATATTTTTTAATTTTATTTTTTTGCCATAGTTGTTTTTCATCTAATGCTTTTAATCGAGTTAATGCCAAATCATATGGCGGAATTTTAGCTTCAATCTCTTCTTGTGTTTCCTTTTTTCTCAATACAAAGTATAATATCAACGCAATTAATAACAAGATTCCTAAAATCCACCAGAGGTATGATTTAAAGTCATCAAAAGTATAAGGTTCATTTAGTATTGCCTTTATCGGATACATTTTTTGTTTCAGCGTATCTACAGCTACTGTGGCAACATCAATACGGATGGAATCAGTAAAATAAGGTTGATTCCAAATAAAAATAGCTTGTTTAGGTATTACATAACTACCACTATCAAAACTAGTCAGTTTATACTTTTTAATGAGCCTGTTTTTTAAAGTATCAATATTTAAAGACTCTATTATTTCAATTTTACCTAAGCTATCTAATTGTAGTTTTGGAAAAATGACTCCATTTTCGGCATCATCAACCGTTATTTGATAATTGATCTGCTCGCCAATTCTAATATTAGTAGTGTCAACTTTGGCAGATACCGTAGGCTTTTTTTGAGCAGTAGCAAAAAATCCGATAAGGAGAATAATATGTAGAAAATATTTCTTCATCAAAACAAAAAAAATTTACATTTTTTATTTACAAAATTCCTGCTTACGCATGAATGACACACATGAATTTTTATACTCTTCATTTTGCTCCTCTACGTTTAAAATAACCTAATAACTTCTTTACATAACTCTCATCTATTCTATTATTGATAGTACCTGACCCACTTCTTTTGAATGTATCTTCAAAATAATCAACCGTTTTTAAATAATGAGCTTTATAATTGGTTCTTACTTTTTTTGAATTGGTATTCACTAAAATTGTTTTCCCTGTTTCAGCATCTAACATTGGTATCATTCCTAATTTAGGAATTTCTTCTTCGTATTTATCATAGACTCTAATTCCGGTAACATCATGTTTTCTGCCAACTATCTTCAATGCACTATCATAATTATCATCCATAAAATCTGACAAAATAAAAAGGATAACTTTCTTTTTCATGACATTTGAAAGATAACGTAAGGCTTGTTTAATATCTGTTTTTTTACTTTTGGGTTTAAATTCTATCAATTCCCTGATAATTCTCAACACATGAGATTTCCCTTTTTTAGGAGGAATAAATAATTCTATTCCATCAGAAAATAATAATAAACCAACTTTATCATTATTTTGAATTGCCGAAAATGCCAGAGTTGCACTAATTTCTGTAATAATTTCTTTTTTGAATTGTTTAGTTGTTACGAATAATTCAGATCCGCTCACATCAACCATTAATACCATAGTCAACTCTCGTTCTTCTTCAAATACTTTAATGTAGGTTTCGTTATAGCGTGCTGTTACATTCCAATCTATTGAACGAATATCATCGCCATACTGATATTGACGTACTTCTGCAAAAGCCATCCCTCGCCCTTTAAAAGAACTATGATATTCTCCTGAAAAGATATGATCAGACAAACGACGTGTCTTGATTTCTATCTTACGAACTTTTTTGAGTAATTCTTTGGTATCCATTCACCCATCCTAAATCCTTCCCAAAGGGAAGGGCTTTTAAATTTCTTACTATTAATTATGTTTTAATTCCCTAGCAAAGTCCCCTTTGGGGATTTAGGGGATTAAGGTACTTCTACTTCATTAACTATTTTATTGATAATATCAACTGAGGTTATATTTTCTGCTTCTGCTTCATAGGTAATACCTATTCTGTGGCGCAATACATCATGCACAACAGCTCTAACATCTTCGGGTATTACATAACCTCTACGTTTTATAAATGCATAACATTTTGCTGCCATTGCTAAATTTATACTTCCTCTTGGCGAAGCTCCAAAACTTATTAATGGATTTAAATCTGGCAATCTGTATTCTTCAGGAGATCGCGTCGCAAAAATGATATTCAAAATATATTTTTCTATTTTTTCATCCATATATACTTCTTGAACAGCTTTTCTAGCGTTTAGAATTTCCTTTAAACTTACAACTGCATTAACTTTTTCAAAACTTCCTTTTAAGTTGTTTCTCATAATCAATTGTTCATCTTCAAATTTAGGATAGTCAATCACCGTTTTTAGCATAAAACGATCAACTTGTGCTTCCGGTAATGGGTAAGTCCCTTCTTGTTCAATTGGGTTTTGAGTAGCCATTACTAAAAAAGGTTCTGGTAATTTAAATGTGGTATCACCAATAGTAACTTGATGTTCTTGCATAGCTTCCAATAACGCAGATTGTACTTTTGCTGGCGCTCTATTAATCTCATCTGCTAATACAAAATTGGCAAAAATAGGTCCTTTTTTAATTGAAAAATCATTGTCTTTCATATTATAGATCATCGTACCTATAACATCTGCCGGTAATAAATCGGGTGTAAATTGAACTCTGCTAAACGACCCTTTTACAGCTTTTGCCAATGTATTAATAGCTAATGTTTTTGCTAAACCAGGTACGCCTTCTAACAAAATATGTCCGTTACCCAATAAACCAATCAATAATCGTTCAATCATATGTTTTTGACCAACAATTACTTTGTTCATTTCTAAAATTAGCAAGTCAACAAAAGCACTTTCTTTTTCTACTTTTTCATTAATTGCCCTTATGTCAACACTTGAATTTTGTTCTTCCATTATTTATAAAAATTTACTGCAATAATATAGTATTAATTTTAGGATAGCAAACTTAGTGCTAACCTACTGGTTCTGCTGTTAAAATTTGGTTAAAAGTATCCTACTTTAATCATAATTTTTTAATAAACTAAAAGTCGATTTTTAAATTTTAAATTAACCTTAAAAGGGTTAAACAAATGTTAGTGATTTTGTTAATTATGAGGGTAAAAATTGCTTAGTATCAAAAAAAAAGCAATCTTTGTTATATATAAACTAATTAATTCGAATACAATGAAACAAAAATTACTACTTAAAAAGTTGTTGTTTTTCTGTATGTTTTTGTTACCGCTAAGTATTTTGGCTCAAACAATAACAGGAAAAATAACAGATGCTAATGGAGATGCGATTCCTTTTGCAAGTGTTGTAGAAAAAGGAACTACTAATGGAACTACAAGTGACGGTGAAGGTAATTATAGCCTTACGGTTAATCAATTACCTGCTACTATTGTTATATCATCTTTAGGTTTTACAACAAAAGAACAGGAAGTAACTGATGCCAGTGCATTAGTCAATATTACATTGACTGAGGATGCCGTCAGTTTAGAAGAAGTTGTTATAACAGGTTTAGCATCTTCAATTAAAAGATCAAATTTAGCAAATGCCGTTTCTACTATAACAGCAGATGAGCTTATCGGTACTACAGGACAAACTTCTATTGACGGTGCTTTATATGGTAAATTACCTGGTATTAATATTGTATCTTCTTCTGGTGCTCCAGGTGGTGGAGTTGCTTTAAGATTACGGGGAATAACATCAATTGCAGGTAATAACCAGCCTTTGATAATTGTTGATGGTATATATATCAATAATATTGAGATTCCGTCTGGTTTGCGATTTGCTTCTGGTGCCAATAGAGGTAATGAAGAAAACTCTTCAAATAGACTAGCTGATATAGACCCTAATAGTATTGAAACTATTGAAGTTTTAAAAGGGGCTTCTGCAGCAGCAATCTATGGAACAAGAGCAAATGCCGGAGTTATAATTATTACAACCAAGCGCGGTAGAAATGGTAAAACTCGTTTTAGTTTTGGTCAAGATGTAGGATTTACTGAAATTGCAAACCCGCTAGGTCTTAGAAATTGGAATGCCACAAATGTAGAGTCTACTTTTAATGCTGCTGAAGTACTACTTTTTAATCAAGCGATTGCTAATGGTGGGCTTATTGATTATGAAGATGAAATTTATGGAGAAACAGGTCTTATTACTGAAACGAAAATTAGTACAGATGGAGGAAATGAAAAAACAAAATTTTATATAGGAGCTACTTATAGAGACGAAGAAGGTATCATAAGAAATACAGGCTTTGAACGTTTATCTATCAAGGCAAACATTGATCATAAAATTTCTAAAATTTTTGATTTTTCTTTAAGTTCCAATTATATCAGAAGTACTTCCAGTAGAAGTTTTACAGGTAATGAAAATGAAGGAGGCTTAAGTTTTGGTTATACTTTAGCTTTTACCAGACCTTGGATTAATCTTTTTCCAGATGAACAAGGTAATTATCCTAACAACCCTAATTATACAGGTAATCCTATTTTTGTTAGAGACAATGCAACAAATACTGATTTAAATAATCGATTTATTCAAGGTATGAAAATCAATACTTATCTGTTTTCTGATGATAAAAATAAAATTAAAATTGTTTCAAATTTTGGTATAGATCATTTAAATAATCAAACAGATGTCTATGTTCCTGAAACACATCAAGGAACAATCGCTAGTGGACAAAATGGTTTTATAGGTGTTGGTAAAAATAGTTTTACAAATTTTAATTCGCAGATTATTGCAGTTTGGAATCACAATGCTATGGATGGTGATTTAAATTTAAATACTCAAGCTGGAATTACATATTTTGATCAGGTTGCAGATTTGGTTTTAAGTACTGCAACTCAGCTAATTCCAAATCAAACCAATTTAAATCAAGGAAATGTTCAAGCCATCATTCAAAGAACTTCTCAAGTTAGAGAGTTTGGTTATTTTGCTCAAATTGAAGCAAATTATAAGGATCGTTTTATTGGGACCTTAGGGTATAGATTAGATAAATCTACTTTAAATGGTGACCCTAATAAATTATATGGTTTTCCTAAAGCTTCCTTAGCAGTTAATTTAAATAAATTTGATTTTTGGAAGTCAGAAGCCATCAATCAATTTAAAATTAGAGCGGCTTATGGTGAAACAGGATCGTCAGCTACCTTCAGATCATTATTTACCAGTTTAAATGCTACTTCAATTGGAGGTAATGGAGGCTCGACAATAAGCCCTTCTAAAGGAGATTCCAATATTGATCCCGAAACTTCTACAGAGTTTGAAATGGGAATTGATGTGAAACTTTTTGACAAAGTAACTTTTGAAGCAACATATTATAATAGAAAAGTGAACGATTTAATTTTAACTAGAGGGCTACCAACCTCATCAGGTTTTGCTACAGAAACAACCAATTTAGCCGATTTAGAAAATACTGGTTTAGAATTATCATTAAATGTTGATGTTATTAATACAGATAATTTTTCTTGGAATTCAGGAGTGATGTACTGGTTTAATGACTCTGAAATCACAAGGTTAGATGTTCCTCCATTTGCAGTTCCAGGGGCAGGATTTGGGCTTGGCTTAGGAACCTTTTTTATTGAAGAAGGTAAACCTGTAACACAATTAGCAGGAACCGTAAATGGAGTGCCAACTCAAATTGGTGATGCTGAACCAGATTTTCAAATGTCTTTTAATAATAGTATTACTTTCTTAAAGCAATTTGATTTCTCCTTTTTATTACATTGGAAAAAAGGAGGTGACAATATCAACTTAACTACTTTATTGACAGATTTAGGTGGTACAACACCTGATTTAGATACTCAAGTTGGTCAAGATAGAGCTGCTTCCGGTTTTGTTGCTACGCGTTTTATTGAACCTGCAGAGTATGTTAGATTAAGAGAGGTTGCTTTGTATTACAGATTTCCTCAAAGTATATTAGATTCTTTTGGGGGTACATTAAGTAATATTAAGATGGGTATATCAGCTAGGAATTTATTTGTAATAACTGATTACACAGGTTATGACCCTGAAGTATCAGTAAATGGTAGTGCTGGGCTTTCAAGTGGTATTGACGTAACACCTTTCCCTAGTACGAGGCAATTCTATTTTCACTTAAATGTTAATTTTTAAAATAAAAGCAATGAAAATATTTAAAATAAATACAACAATTAAAGTTCATCTTTTACTATTTGCAGTGCTTTTAGTAGGGGTAACATCTTGTACTTTTGATGAGCAAACAGATCCAGACAACCCTAGTTTAGAAGGTGTATTGACAGGAGCCTCAATTAATCAGTTAAATAATTTAGTTGTTGGGGTTGAATCTACCATGAGAAATTCATTAGGTATTCAAACCACTGCTAGTGGTACTATGGCTAGAGAATTTTATCTTTTTGATGCTGATCCAAGAAATACTGCTAATATTTTAGGGAAAAACGGATCTACATTAGAAAATGGTGATTTTTATTCAACAGCGGCATGGGCCGGTAGATATAGATCTATAAAAAATGCAAATATTTTAATTCAATCTGCAAATAATACGGATGCAATAACTGATACTCAAAAAGCAGGTTATGAGGGTTTTGCAAAAACTATTATTGCTTTTGAATTAATAGAAATACTTAAATCATACGGACAAGCCCGAATTGATGTTGCTGACGATTTAAACTTAGGTCCTATTTTAGATTTAGCTGCAACTTTAACAGAAATTAGAACTATGTTAGATAGTGGTTTATCAGATTTGAATGCTGCAGGATCTGCCTTTACATTTTCATTAGCTGGTTTTGGTGGCTTTGATACCCCCTCTGCTTTTGCAGAATTTAATAGAGCTACATTTGCCATTGCTTCACTTTATGCCGGAGACAAAAATAGTTCTCTTACTGCACTTAATACTTCCTATTTTAATTTAGGTGGAGATTTAGGCATTGGTCCAAAACATATGTTTAGCCAAAGTAGTGGAGATCAAACCAATCCTGTATTTAAAGGTCCTTCAACTGTTGCCAACCCCAATAATGGAGATCAGATAATTGTACACAATAGTTGGATAGCAGATGCTGAAGCAGGTGATACCAGAGTCTCTTCTAAGTCAGCTATAAGGCCAAACCCAACATCACAAGATGATTTGAATGGTACTCATGAAACGAGATTATATGCTGAAAATATTTCATCGATTGATATGGCTAGAAATGAAGAACTAATTTTAGTAT
>CAZHYX010000059.1:0-12887 GCA_964536675.1 uncultured Flavobacteriaceae bacterium | reverse complement strand
TGTACATGATCATCTATTGGAACTGGAATTGAAGCACCATCCTCTAAAAATCGATTATTAGCTATATCATAACGATGTACTTTGTTGGACGATTTTTCTGAATGATCTGCAAAAACATGATATCCGCCAAGAATATAAATGATGTTTTTAATACGGCTTGCTGCACTGGCAATTTTACCCAACGTATCAGGTAAATTAGCTATTTGATGCCATGTATTGTTCATAATATCAAGTTTATACGATCGTAAATGTATACCAGAGTATAATTTAGTACTGTCTAACCCGCTAAAAGTAAAAGCATAAGGTTTGTCATCAATATACCCTTCTGACACAGCGTTATTTGTAATAGGTTCTGGTAAGTTTTTTAATGTTGTTACATACCATTTTTTAGCTGTTTGTTTGTTTTTCGGAACACAGTTTACTACTAAAATAAATAAGAAAAGTAAAATTATATTTTTCATCTGTTTATTTTTATTGATTTTATCGATCAGATGGAATCTTCAATGACTAAAATAATTATTCTCTAGTGTATATTAATGATTTTTTTAGTCATGTCGGTTTCATTTAGTGAGTTTTTACAACTATAACTCAAACCTACATAAATTTTTTCATTTTAAATTGTAAGTTTGTACTATCATAAATGTTATAAATATTAAACTATATAATTCATGTCTGAGCCAATACTTTATCTAAAAAATGCTTCCATTTTTCAACAAGAAAGTTTAGTGTTATCTGATATTAGTCTTAATGTTTATAAAGGTGATTTTATGTATTTGATCGGTAAAACCGGAAGTGGTAAAAGTAGCTTGATGAAAACTCTTTATGGTGATCTTCCTTTAATGAAAGGTGAAGGTGCTGTTGTAGGTTTTGATTTAAACAAACTAAAACAAAAAGAGATCCCCTTTTTGAGAAGAAAATTGGGAATTGTTTTTCAAGATTTTAAATTATTGAATGATAGAAATGTAAATGATAATTTATCCTTTGTTCTAAAAGCAACCGGTTGGAAAGATAATACTAAAATTGCAGCAAAAATAAGTAATGTATTAGAAAAAGTAAGCATGAAAACTAAAGGTTTTAAAATGCCTTATCAGCTTTCGGGTGGTGAACAACAACGAATTGCCATTGCTAGAGCTTTATTGAATGATCCTGAACTTATTTTAGCTGATGAACCTACCGGAAATTTAGATCCGAAAACTTCTTTAGAAGTAATGAGTGTATTAGAAGAAATTAATAAAAACGGTAAAACCATTTTAATGGCTACTCATGATTATGCCTTGATTTTAAAATACCCGCATAAAACTATAAAATGTGACGGTGAAAGTATTTTTGAAGTAGTTTAATCTTTAAATTAGTAGAGGTGATATCTGTTTTAATTCCCATATATAATCACGATGCTTTTCCTCTAGTAAAAGAAATTCACACTCAATTAATCCAAAGTAACGTTATTTTTGAAATTACCTGTATTGATGATGCCTCAAGTAGCGAATTTCATAAAAACAATAACACAATTAATACTTTAAGCTTTTCAAGCTTAAAAGTATTGAATCAAAATATAGGAAGAAGTAAAATAAGAAATTTATTGGCCAATTCAGCTAAATATGATTGGTTGCTTTTTTTAGATACTGATGTTTTACCAGAAAAATCAAATTTTATCAGCACGTATTTACATGCTATCTCAGAAGATAAAAATGCTATTTGCGGCGGAATAAAATATGACAAAGAAAAACCAGATAAAGGAAAAATATTACACTGGGTTTATGGAAAAAATCGAGAAGAAATACCTTTGTCAGCTAGAAAAAACGAACCCTATAGTTATTTTTTTTCAGCGAATTTTTTAATTCATAAGAAAGTGTTTTCTACTGTAAAATTTAATGAGAATTTAATTAAATATGGTCATGAAGACACTCTGTTTGCAAGAAATTTAAAAAAGAAGAATATTGAAATCAGACATATTAATAACCCTGTATTTCATAAAGGTTTAGAGCCTAATAGCATTTTTATTGAAAAGACTAAATATTCTATTGAAAATATCTTTTACTTATACAAAGAAAAGTTAATTATAAAGAATGAAATTAGACTCATAGATACCTATATTCGAATAAAAACATTTAAAATGATTAATTTGTTCGCTTATTTTTTTAAAATATTCCATATAAAAATAGAAATGAATTTATGTTCAAAAAAACCTTCATTATTCCTTTATGACATGTATAAACTTGGGTATCTATGCTCTATTTCAAAGTAGAGTTTATCGTAAATTAAGAAAGATTTTTTTAAGTTTATCTTGTTCTTTTTCCCAGACTAATTCTTCAGCAGCTTTACTTAATGAGTTTTGCCAATTCTGTTTTCCCTTATCTAATATTTCCTTGATTTGTTGTGTAAGGTTTTCAGAAGATCGATTATAAAGTATTGTTCCAATATCATATTTTTCAATAACCTTTTTCATCTCAGGCAAATCAGAAACGATTACAGGAATTTTAGCTTGAATATAATCAAATAGTTTATTGGGTAAAGCAAATCTATAATTTAACCCCCTATCTTCTTCCAAACTGATTCCTAAATCTGCTAAAGGGGTTAATTGTTGTAATTGTTTTGGTGAAATTTTACCTAAAAATTTTACTCTATTATCTAATTTTAACTCGTTAACTTTTTGTTTCATTTCTTCTAATACATCGCCTTCGCCAATAATAACAAATATTGCATTTTCAACATATTGCATTGCATCAATCATTAAATCAATACCTCTACCTATATTTACTGAACCTTGATATAATATGACTTTTTTATTTTCTATCTCAAATGAAAAACAGCCTTTCTGTTCGTTATTGTTCTGATATGGTACATTTCTTACTACATTAAATTCAGAGCTATAAATATTTTTATAATAATTGGCTATAGAGTCAGACACAGTATAGCAATTCTTTATTTTAGGCATGATTAACTTTTCAATAGCTAACCAAACTTTTTGAACTTTAGGCCTATCAATCAATTCAGGAACTTCAGTAAATAATTCATGACTATCATACACCAATTTTTTATTAAAAATTTTACTAATTAAATAATTAGGTAATAAGGTGTCTAGATCATTAGAAAGTAAAATATCCTTTTTGATGAAGAATAATTTAAAAAATAATCGAGTATTATACTCGGCATAGAACAAAAACCCCTTATTAAATAAAAGTTTTATTCGCGTAGTTTTATAATTTCTATCAAACTCTAAACTATTCGGTAATTTCCTGCCAATTAATTCAACTTCATAACCCATATCAACTAATGTATTACACACTTTATGTACACGTTGGTCGGTAACTAAATCATTGGTAACAGAAACTACTATTCGCCTCAAAATAAATAAATTTGATTGTAAAGAAAGTATAAAAAAGTGATGAATGAAAATTAATTAATTTTCTAAATAATGAAATTGCTCAATAAATAGGTCTTAAACAATAATCATAACCTTTTAGAATTTTAAGTTGATTCCTCTGAGCCTGTTGCCTGTATGATGAATGAATTGTAAAGCTAGATTTACTTTGACCAGGAGTGTCAAATGATATTGTAGGTTTAAATTTTCTTGGTCTATTGCCTTTACTAAAATCCATCATTTCTTTTTCTTCAACTAAAGGAAAAATGATCTCAGATTTGTAAAAGAATAAGGTTTTATTGTCTATTGGAAATGTAACTGTAAAAACAGGATTATCATTTTTTACTTGTTCAAATAATTCCCCAAAATCATATTTCTTAGTAGATGCTAGGTCTTGAGAAAAACCATTTATTGATATCACTAAAAGGGCTAAACAAAATAATATATTTTTCATTGTGAAATTATTTATTAGAATTTACATCAAAAATCGCACCAAATTTTAGAGGTTTAAATTATAAATATCTTCTAAACTGATTATATATTTTATATATTTGAAAGTGATAAATTAATTAACAATAATAACCTTTTGTGTTATGGAAACAATAGCTAAACAACCTGAAGTAAAGAATTTTATAAACGGAAAATTTGTCCCGATAGCTATCGGGAGCAACGGACATACATCTATGGATGTTATGAATCCGCTTGACGGAAGTATTATAACTACCCTCCCACTTTCAACTTATGATGATGTTGATAAAGCTGTAAAAGCAGCCGAAAAAGCTTTCATTGGCTGGTCGTCAAAAACATTAAAAGAACGAGTACAAATATTTTTCAAGTATAGAACTTTACTCGAAAAAAACATGGACGAACTAACCAAATTAATCCAACTAGAAAACGGGAAAACCTACGGTGAAGCCAAAGCTGAAATCGAAAAAAGCATGGAACTATGTGAGTTTGCAGTTTCTTTACCTCAAATAGTGGTCAATGAAGTTCAAGAAGTAAGTAAAGGTGTAGAATGTAGAATTGAACGCAAACCTTTGGGTGTAGTTGCTTCCATTACACCATTTAATTTTCCGAATATGGTGCCGCATTGGACCATGCCAAATGCACTCGTTTTAGGAAATACTATGGTTATGAAGCCTTCAGAAATTGTACCTTTAAGTACAATGCGAATGGCAGAATTACTCAAAAAAGCCGGTCTCCCAGATGGTGTATTTAATTTGGTAAATGGTGGTAGAGAAGTGGTGGAAGCCATTTGTGACCATCCAACTATTAAAGCCGTTTCTTTTGTGGGCTCAACCAAAGTTGCTAAAATTGTTTATAAACGTGCAACTTCAACACTTAAAAGATGTGTGGCTCTTGGTGGCGCTAAAAATCATTTATTGGTATTTCCTGATGCAAATCCTGAAATGACAGCTTCAAATGTGGTTGCTTCAATGTCAGGATGTGCCGGGCAACGTTGTATGGCGGCTTCTGTGATGGTAGGAGTAGATAAAGTACAGCACATTATTGATAAGATGGTTGAAGATGCTAAAAAAATAATTCCGGGCGAAAATCTGGGTGCCGTTATTAGTGCAGAAGCCAAAAAGCGAATTGAAAATTATATCGCTGAAGCGGAAGCAAGTGGAGCAAAAATTTTATTAGATGGTAGAAATACAACCGTTCCCGGAAAAGAAGATGGATTCTATGTTGGACCAACAATTATAGATTATGTTACCACGGATATGTCCGTTGCTCGTGAAGAAATATTCGGCCCCGTAATTTCAATTATCAGAGCTAAAAATATAGATGAAGCTATTGAAATAGAAAACGGATCTAATTATGGTAATGCCGCCGCCGTATTTACCCAAAGTGGCAGATTGGCAAAAGAAGTAATGGAACGTGCCAGTGCAGGAATGATAGGTGTAAATATTGGTGTACCCGTACCTCGTGAACCTTTTTCTTTTGGGGGCTGGAACGAATCAAAATTTGGAGTTGGGGATATTACCGGACGTAGTTCTATAGAATTCTGGACACAAAACAAAAAAACCACTACCAAGTGGAATCCTGAAGCACAAACTAACTGGATGAGTTAAACAGACACGAATTATAATGAGTTCATTACAAATGATAAGTTATTTTAAATCATATAAAATTAACAGAACCTTTACTAGACTTAGTCGAAGTATCAACATCCGTTCCTTTTAAAATAAAATTTTCAATGTCACCCTGAGCGCGTCATCTCGAGCGGAGTTGAGAGGCGAAGGGTTTATAAACGCAAAGCATGAACCAAATCATTAAAAACAATCTAAACTACACCCTTTTTTCTTGGGCAAAACAAGGCGGACTCAACCCTATAAATGCACATTATGCCAAAGGCTCGTATATATATGATAGAGACGGTAAAAAATACCTAGATTTTTCCTCACAGTTGATGAATGTAAATATTGGTCATGGTAACCAACGTATAACTAAAGCTGTTACCAAACAGATGGAGGAGCTTACTTACGTTTATCCAGGAATGACTACAGAAGTTAGAGGTTTGTTAGGAAAAAAATTAGCCGAATTAACGCCAGGAAACCTTACCAAAACCTTTTTTACATTAGGAGGTGCTGAAGCAATTGAAAATGCTATCAAACTAGCAAGAATTTATACAGGGAGACATAAAATAATTAGTCATTATCGCTCTTATCATGGTGCAACTTATGGCGCAATGTCGGCAGGTGGTGACCCTCGTAAATTTGCAATTGATAGTCAAGGTGGTAGTAATTTTGTGCATGTAGAAAATCCGTATGCTTATCGTTGTCCGTGGAACTCGTCTTCTATAGAAGAATGCGGTGAGCGTGCTGCTGCACATCTAGAAAGAGTTATCAAATTTGAAAATCCTGATGCTGTTGCTGCTATTATATTTGAAGGAGAATCTGGTTCTTCAGGGTGTATCAAATATCCTCCAATGTACTTAAAAAAAGTACGTAAAATTTGTGATAAATACGGTATTTTACTAATTGATGACGAAGTAATGAGTGGTTTCGGTAGAACCGGAAAAATGTTTGGTATAGATCATCATAATGTAGTGCCAGATATTATGTGTATGGCAAAAGGATTGACTTCAGGATACCTTCCCTTGGGCGCAATGACAGTTACCGATACTATTGCCAACCATTTTAATAAAAACCCAATGGTTTTAGGCTTAACCTATTCTGCCCATGCTGTTGCTTGTGCTGCAGCCATAGAAAATCTTAAGATTATTGAAGAAGAAAATTTGGTAAACAAAGCCGCTCAAATGGGCAAATATATTGAAACTGAAGTTGAAAAATTAAAAGAGAAACATCCATCAATTGGCGACTTTAGAAATACAGGGTTATTAGGTTGTATTGAATTGGTTAAAAATAGAGATACCAAAGAACCAATAACTGTATGGAATGCTAAACCTAATCAAATGGAAGTAACTTTAAAAATGGCTACAAAAATAAGAGAATTAGGCATGTTTACTTTTGTAAGGTGGAATTATATTTTTATTGCTCCACCATTAAACGTAAGTAAAGAAGAAGTTGATGAAGGGTTAAAAATTATTTCTGAAGCAATAGCGATAGCTGATGAGTATGTCATTCCTGCGTAGGCAGGAATCTTATGAATTAAATAATGAATCTATTAGAAAAATTAAAATTAGATAGATGGTATGGAATTGTTCTATACCTTGGAGTAATATTATTAGCATCATCATTTTATTTTGAGACAGGTTTTGTTGAAGAAAAGCATTTATTTGGATTAGGAATGATCATAATTGGGATTGGTCTGATTGGTTTTTTTTGGATTTCTTTCTGTTAAAGGATTAATTTAATATCTTATGAACAAAGACATCATAGAACTAAAAGAAGACGTATCACAATCGCCTTTATATAGTGAAGATCTCGCTCCAGTTTCTCCGGCAAAGAGAACATGGAACAAATGGAATCTAGCTGCTATTTGGGTAGGTATGGCAGTTTGTATTCCTACGTATTTGTTGGCTTCCTATATGATAAAAACAGGATTAAATTGGTATGAAGCCTTGATTATTATCGGCTTGGCTAATCTAATTATTACCATCCCGATGATACTAAACGGTCATGCAGGTGTAAAATACGGTATCCCGTTTCCTGTTATTGGGCGTGCTGCTTTTGGTACCAAAGGAATTCATATTGCTTCTGTAACCAGAGGTATTATTGCTTGTGGTTGGTTTGGCGTACAAACATGGATTGGCGGTCTTGCCATCTACGCAATTTTCAATGCTGTTACGGGTTCCACAGGTGAACTAGGTTTGTCGATTGGTAAATTTGTTGGTTTTGCCATTTTTTGGTGCATCAATATTTATTTTATTTGGAAAGGAACCGAAAGTATAAAATGGCTCGAAACCTATTCTGCTCCTATACTTATTATTATGGGTATCGCTTTAATCTGGTGGAGTTATGCTAAAGCGGATGGATTCTCAATTGTATTAGATCAAAGTCAACAATTAGGAAAAACAGCTGCAACCTTAACCGAAAAAGACAATACACTATTTTTAAATCTTAACACACTAAAAGATAAAGAAGGAAATCTAAAAGCCAATGAATATCGAATAACAACTACTGACATAAAAAGTGAGTGGAAATCAATTTCTAATAAAGCCATTAATGTTTCTAAATTCATTACAGTAAATCAATCCAATAATGGTGGCAAAGCATTGCAAGTACAATTTAGAAATTCAATATCTGATCCGATTGTTGAATCGAGTATTGTAACAGCTTCATTGATAAATCCTACTAAAAAAACAAGTTCAAAGCTCTGGGGTTACTTACTTTGGTTAACTGCAATGGTTGGTTTTTGGGCAACGATGTCAATCAGTATTGCCGATATTACTCGTTATGCTTCCACACAAAAAGACCAGATTGCTGGTCAATTTATTGGTTTACCGGGTACAATGATGCTCTACTCCTTTGTGGGAATTTTTGTAACCTGTGCTGCAGTTATTAATTTTGAAGATATTTTAATTGCAGATGATGCGCCATGGGATCCTGTTTCATTGATCGCTAAATTTAAAAATCCTACAGTCGTTATTATCGCTCAAATCTTTATGATAATTGCCACTTTAAGCACTAATATCGCTGCAAATGTTATTGCTCCAGCAAATGCATTTTCAAACCTAATGCCTAAAAAAATAAGTTTTAGAATGGGTGGAATCATTACAGGAATTATAGGAATTCTCATTGCCCCTTGGTGGTTGTTGAATGAAATATCAGGCTTCCTTATTTTTGTAAGCGGACTCTTAGGTCCGGTATTAGGAATTTTAATAACCGACTACTATTTAATCAGAAAACAACGCATAGAATTAGCCGAATTGTATAAAGAAAATGGGCTTTATGCTTATAAAAATACAGGCTTTAACAGTGCAGCAATTATCGCATTATTTGTAGGTGTATTTTTAGCATTGATTGGTTATTGGGTACCTGCTTTAAATTTCTTATATTCGTTATCTTGGTTTACCGGCTTTATTATTTCGTCAATTATTTATTATTTGATGATGAAAAAAACATAATAAATACATCACTGCGAATTTCGAGTATTCAGAATGTGGTAGTCTCACTATTAAATAAGAGATTGCCACATCGTTTCACTCCTCGCAATAACAAAAAAATAAAAAATGTCAATTTTAATAAAAAACGGTCGTGTTATAACAGCTTCTGAAAGCTATATTGCTGACGTTTATACTGAAGATGAAAAGATTGTTGCTATTGGTAAAAACCTCGATTATAATGCTGAAAAAGTTATTGATGCTACTGATAAATTGGTTTTTCCTGGAGGGATAGATCCTCATGTGCATTTAGATATGCCTTTTATGGGAACCTACTCAAGCGATGACTACGAAACCGGAACTCGTGCTGCATTACATGGCGGAACAACCATGGTTATCGATTTTATTTTACAAACGCAAGGAGATAGTTTGCATAATGCGTTAAAAACGTGGCAGCAAAAATCACAAGGAAAAGCTATTGGAGATTATTCGTATCACATGGCTGTAACCGATTTTAATGATGAAGTTGCTAAAGAAGTAGTTAAAATGATTGAAGACGAAGGCATCATATCTTTCAAAACATTTATGGCTTATAAAGGCGCTTTAATGATTGACGATGGACAAATGGTACAGCTTATGAAAGTGGTCAAAAAACATGGTGGGTTGGTAACTGTGCATGCTACCAATGGTGATATGATAGATTCGTTGATTGCAAAGAATAAAGCTAAAGGAAACCTGTCTCCATTATATCATTATTTATCACAACCCGAAGTTACCGAAGCAGAAGCTTCAGCTCGGTTTACAGATATGTTACACTATACCGATTGTCCAGGATATATTGTGCATATGACTTGTGAAGGCGCTTTGAATGCTATTAGAAAAGCAACACAACGCAATCAAAAAATATTTGTAGAAACCTGTACACAATATTTAATGTTAGATGCTTCGTTGTATGAAAACGATTTTGAAGGCGCAAAATGGGTTATGAGTCCACCTTTACGAGAAAAGAAAGACCAAACAGCCTTGTGGTCAGGCATCAATCAAGGATTAATACAAGTGGTTGGTACAGATCATTGTCCTTTTAATTGGGAACAAAAACTAATGGGAAAAGATGATTTTTCTAAAATCCCAAATGGTCATCCAGCTATTGAACATCGTATGGAATTTTTATATTCTGAAGGTGTTCATCAAAATAAAATATCATTGACAAAGTATGTTGAATTAACTTCAACCAATGCAGCAAAAATTTTCGGAATGTATCCAAGAAAAGGTACAATTGCCATTGGAAGTGATGCCGATTTGGTTGTTTTTGACCCTAAAAAAGAACATACTATTTCAGTGGAAACACATCATATGAATTGTGATTATTCAGCTTATGAAGGTCAAAAAGTAACAGGAAAAACAGAAATCGTTATCTTACGAGGGCAAATTGCCATTGAAAATGAAGAATGTAAACTAAAAGCTGGGCATGGTCAATTTATCCCGAGAAGGAAAACATCGAAAACAGTAATTTAAACAAACTAGAGTCAGGGTTTCACTCAAAATGGAACCCTGACTAAATAAATAGTAATAAATGAGCAGAAAAGTAAAATCAGGATTGATACAAATGAGTCTTCCAATGACAGAAGGAGAAGGAAGCA
The DNA here is from genome assembly GCA_964536675.1 of uncultured Flavobacteriaceae bacterium. GTDB lineage: Bacteria > Bacteroidota > Bacteroidia > Flavobacteriales > Flavobacteriaceae > Aureibaculum. The sequence continues at coordinate 2,377 of CAZHYX010000059.1, read as the reverse complement.
TCCAAGAAATTATGGATGCAATGTACGATAAGCACATTCCATATATTGAAGATGCAGGAAAACAAGGTGTTCAAATTTTATGCTTGCAAGAAATTTTTAACACACCATATTTTTGTCCAGGACAAGATATGAAATGGTATGAATCTGCCGAATCTGTTCCAGGACCAACAACCGAAAAAATGCAAGTCTTGGCAAATAAGCATAATATGGTAATTATAGTTCCTATTTATGAAAAGGAACAAGCAGGAATTTTTTACAATACCGCTGCAGTAATTGATGCTGATGGGAAATACTTAGGGAAATATCGTAAAAATCACATCCCACATACAACAGGTTTTTGGGAAAAGTTTTTCTTTAAACCCGGAAATTTAGGTTATCCTGTTTTTCAAACCAAGTATGCTAAAGTTGGTGTTTATATTTGTTATGACAGACATTTTCCCGATGGCGCAAGAGTATTAGGGTTAAATGGTGCTGAAATAGTTTATAATCCTTCAGCAACAGTTGCTGGATTAAGCGAATATTTATGGAAGTTAGAACAACCAGCACATGCAGCGGCCAATGGTTATTTTATGGGTTGTATCAATCGTGTTGGTGAAGAAAAACCTTGGAATTTAGGTAAGTTTTACGGTCAATCATATTTTGTGGATCCACGCGGACAAATATTTTCAGAAGCCTCACGTGATGATGATGAATTACTTGTAGCAGAATTCGATTTAGATTTAATAGATGAAGTCCGTTCTACATGGCAATTTTATAGAGATAGACGTCCTGAAACTTATGGAAAGCTAACGGAGCTATAAGCCCGTAAAAGTCAGGGTTTCACCCTAAGTGAAGCCCTGACTGAACTAATTACCAGATAACTTGATAAAATATGGCAGAATATAAAAAACCAACATCTGAAGCTGAATTTAAAAAGAACTTCAAGCAAAAAAAGCCTTTGATGAATGCTACCGAAGCATATTATGAAGCTTCACGTTGTTTGTTTTGTTATGATGCTCCTTGTATTCAAGCTTGCCCTACACATATTGATATTCCGTTATTTATCAAACAGATTCATACAGAGAATATAACAGGTTCGGCTAAAACTATTTTTGATGCCAATTGGTTAGGAAATGCTTGTGGAGTGGTTTGCCCAACAGAAGTTTTATGCGAAGGTGCTTGTGTGTATAATCATCAAGATGTGCCTGCAATTCAAATTGGACGATTACAAAATTATGCAACAAACATAACTATTGAAGCTAAAAAAAATATCTTTAAAATCGGTCAATCAAATGGTAAAAAAATTGCTATCATTGGTGCCGGTCCGGCAGGAATTGCTTGTGCTTGTGAAGCAAGAACGCTAGGTTATGAAGTAACTATTTTTGAAGCAAAAGACAAACCTTCCGGATTAACCGTTCATGGTATTGCTCCTTATAAAATTACTAATGAAGAGGTGTTAAAAGAAGTTGAGTATTTACAAAATCAGTTAAAGTTTGACATCAAATACAGTTCAGCTATCACTTCTAAAGAACAATTACAAAAAATAGAAAAAGAGTATGATGCTGTCTTTTTAGGAGTTGGGTTAGGAAAAACCGCCACACTACAATTAGAGGGTGAAAACAAAAAAGGTGTTATTGGTGCAGTTGAGTTTATTGAAGAACTGCGTATGAAACATCATAAAACAAATGTTCCTAAAAAAGTAGTAGTGATTGGCGGTGGAAATACCGCAATGGATGCCGCATCTGAATCTGCAAGAATGGGAGCACGAAAAACAGTTTTGGCTTACAGAAACTCGAAAGAAAAAATGGGAGCCTACGGATTTGAATACGATTTGGCAATTAGTGCAGGTGTTGATAGTTTGTTTAACGTCACACCAATTTCAATTGTTGGAAACGGAAAAGTGGAAGGTGTAAAATTTGCTAAAACCGAAATGGTAGAAGGCAAACTACAAACCAACATGAATAATGTATTTATTGTGAGATGTGATATGGTTATCAAAGCTACGGGGCAAGTAAAACAAGGTTCTTTTTATCAATTAATTGATGATTTGAAAATTGACACTAAAACCAGAATTGTCGTAAATGAAGAAACATTCCAAACCTCAAACAAAAAGTATTTTGCGGGTGGCGATGCCATCAATGGAGGTGCAGAAGTTGTAAATGCAGCTTATGAGGGGAAAATGGCAGCTTGGGGAATTCATCAATGGCTTAATAAGTAAAAAGAATAAACATCCTCTAAACTTTTTCCCCTTTGGGGAAATGTCCGCCTCAGGCGGACAAAGGGGAAAAATAAAAATAATATGATCGACTTATCAATAAATTTCGGAGGTATAAAATCACCAAACCCGTTTTGGTTAGCGTCAGCACCACCAACAAATTCAGGGTACCAAATAATGAAG
>CAZHYX010000058.1:0-12935 GCA_964536675.1 uncultured Flavobacteriaceae bacterium | reverse complement strand
ACGATAAGCGTAACTAAAAAACCTTACTCCTTTCTTAACAAAGCATTCCACCCTTGAGCGGTTAATTCAATTTTTTGATTGCCTCGGGTAATTAAATGCATTCCTTCGTTTTGCTCAGTCATATGGCCAATTACTGTTAAGTTAGGGTTTGCCTTAATTTTAGGAAAATCAGCCGTATCTATTGTAAATAACAACTCATAATCTTCACCTCCACTCAACGCTACCGTAGTACTATCTAGTTTAAATTCTTCACAAGTAGAAATAACTTGAGGGTCTAACGGAATTTTATCTTCAAATAAATTACACCCAACCTTGCTTTGCGTACATAAATGAATAATTTCAGACGATAAACCATCGCTAATATCAATCATAGCTGTAGGCTTAACTTCAAGCTCTTTTAATAGTTTTGAAATATCTTTTCGAGCCTCAGGTTTTAATTGACGTTCTACTAAATAAGTGTAATTATCTAAATCTGGCTGTGCTTTCGGATTCGCTTGAAAAACCTGTTTCTCACGTTCTAAAACTTGTAATCCTAAATATGCCGCACCTAAATCTCCGGTAACAACCAGCAAATCATTTGGTTTTGCTCCGTTTCTATAGACCACATCCTTTTTATCAACTTCGCCAATGGCAGTAATACTAATCAATAAACCTGTAGTAGATGAAGTTGTATCACCTCCAACCAAATCGACCTTGTAAGTTTCACAGGCTAAATGAATTCCTGCATATAGTTCTTCTATTGCTTCTAGTGGAAAACGATTTGAAACTGCTATAGAAACCGTAATTTGAGTTGCCTTACCGTTCATGGCATAGACATCTGATAGATTTACCATAACAGCCTTATAACCTAAATGTTTTAAAGGCATATAGCTCAAATCAAAATGTACGTTTTCAACTAATAAATCAGTAGTAACTAATATTTGATTTTTATTAAATTTCAAGACAGCTGCATCATCTCCAACACCTTTTATAGATGATTTATGAATCAATTTAATCGAATCTGTTAAGTGTTGTATCAATCCGAATTCTCCTAATTCAGAAAGGGAAGTACGTTGTTCTTTCTTGCCTTTTAACATGTTATAGCTTTTTAAAACTCTATAAATTCATATATTTGTCACAGACTACAAAAATCATGTTTTTTTATTAATACTGCATGGTTTTTGATAGAAATGTAAAATAATCTTGAAACTAGAAAAAATATGTTTAGAATAAATATATATAGAACTCTACTAATAATAGCAGTAAGTACAATATCACTTAATTGTTCAAAAGATGATACGCCAGAACCTGAAGTCATTTTAGATGCAGATAGTGATGGTATCGTAGATAAAGATGACAACTGCCCAAATACAGCAAATGTAGATCAAATTGACTCTGATAGTAATGGAATTGGAGATGTTTGTGATGATAATGACAGTGATGGTATTTTCGACAATATTGATAACTGTATTTCAAACGCTAATGCTGATCAATTAGATACTGATGGTGATGGTATCGGTGATCTATGTGATGATGATGATGATAATGATACCATTTTAGATGTAGATGATAATTGCCCTTTAATGGCAAATACCGATCAAGCTGATGGAGATAATGATGGAATTGGAGATGTCTGTGACCCTGAAACAAAAGCTAGAACAGTTTGTGAAAGCGGAATGGCAGGTAATTTCCCATGTAATGATTACGACTTAATGAGTCGTTTAACGTTAAGTGATCTATCTGCCGGAGCAGGAAATGATTCTTGGGGATGGACAGATAGCACAACAGGTAAAGAGTATGCATTAATGGGATTAGATAACGGTACTGCATTTATAGATATTTCTGACCCAATAGATCCTCTTTATTTAGGAAAATTACCAACAGCGACTGTCAATAGTTCTTGGAGAGATGTTAAAGTGTATAATGATCATGCATTTATAGTTAGTGAAGCTTCAAATCATGGGATGCAAGTTTTCGATTTAACTAGGTTAAGAAATGTTGCCAATCCTCCTGAAACTTTTTCAGCTGATAAACATTTTACCGGTTTTGGTAGTGCGCATAATATTGTTATAAATGAAACATCTGGATATGCTTATGCCGTAGGTACAAGTAGAAGTGGTACTTATAACGGAGGCCCTTTATTCATCAATATTCAAGACCCATTAAACCCTATTAGTGAAGGTGGTTATGGTGATGATTCTTATAGCCATGATGCACAGGTTATTACCTATAATGGTCCTGATGCTGATTATACAGGTAAGGAGATTTTAATAGGTAGTAATGAAAATGAAATAGCAATTGTTGATGTAACTGATAAAGCAAATCCGCAAAGAATTTCAACAATTTCTTATAGCAATGTTGGTTATACACATCAAGGTTGGTTTACTGATGATCAAAAATATTTTATTGTTGGTGATGAGTTAGACGAAAGTAATTTAGGCTTTAATACACGTACCATAATCTTAGATTTTACTGATTTAGATAACCCTTCATTAAAAACCACATATTCAGGTCCTTCATCTGCAATTGATCATAATGGATATGTAAAAGGCAACCTTTTTTACTTAGCCAATTATACTGCAGGAGTTCGATTTATTGATATTTCAAATATTTCGAATAGTGTATTAACCGAGGTTGGTTATTTTGACACTTTCCCAAGTCATAACAACGCAGCATTTAATGGTGTATGGAATGTATATCCTTATTTTCAAAGTGGAAATATAGTTATTAGCGATATTGAAGGTGGTTTATTTATTGTCCAAAAAAGTATTCCTTAAAATGTTTTATAAAAATTATATAACGATAGTCTTTGTTTTTTCTATTTTGATAAGTTGCTTAGACGATAACAATGTAGCAAAACCAATTCCTTTAACAGGAGAAATAGAGTGGCAAAAAACATTTGGAGGTTCAAATAATGATATTGCACGTGGTATTATAGAAACTACCGATGGGGGCTATGCTATAATTGGGCATACCAATAGTATAAATGGAGATATTACCGATAAACAAGTTGAAGAAAATGATTTTTGGGTATTAAAATTAGATCAAAATGGTACTATAGAATGGCAAAGAACTTATGGCGGTAGCGGTGATGATTTAGGAAGAGCAATTATTCAAACTTCTGATGGAGGGTATGCCATTACAGGTCCGAGTAGAAGTAGTGATGGTGACAGTTCAAATAATGAAGGTCAACATGACCATTGGGTCTTAAAATTAGACGCTCAAGGTGAAATTCAATGGGAGAGATCTTTTGGTTTTGCAGGTCATGATCATAGTCAATCTTTATTACAAACAAATGATGGTGGTTATTTTATTGGTGGTTATTTAGATGTTGACGCCTCAGGTGGATTAGGTAATGATGCTAAAACAGCAAAGCATGGTGTTGGTGAATTTTGGGCTCAAAAATTAGACATTAATGGTAATTTAGAATGGCGAAGATATTTTGGAGGTTCTAATAATGACAGAATTCACAAAGTATTGCAAGCACATGATGATAATTTTTTACTAATCGGGTCATCAGAAAGTAATGATTTTGATATTCATAATAGCAATGGCAGTTATGATCTTTGGGTTGTTAAAATAGATACTAATGGCGATATGCTTTGGGAAAAATCTTTTGGTGGTTCAGGTATTGATAATGGTTATGCAGCTACAAAAACAAATGATGGTAATTATTTAATTGCCGGTACTGCTATTAGTACAGATGGAGATATTACTAATAGTAGAGGCAATTCAGACATTTGGATTGTTAAAATTGATGATAGTGGTAATTTACTTTGGGAAAAATCTTTTGGCGGATCTGGTTTTGATGCCGCTTTTGCTATTGATAAGGGTAATGGCGTTTTTAGTTCTTATGTAGTAGCAGGAAATTCTAAAAGCAATGACGGAGACCTTAGTGAAAATAATGGTGAAAATGACTTTTGGGTATTGAAAATTGACACCTCTGGCAATTTATTATTTGAAAAATCACTTGGCGGATCTGGTTTAGACTTTGCTCATGGAGTTATTGAAACATTTGATCAAAAAATTGTGGTAGTAGGCGAAACCGAAAGTTCAGATAATGATATTACTTCTAACAAAGGCAAAAAAGATATTTGGATTGCAAAAATAAAGTAACTTAGTCTATATTTTAAATTGCATGATCCATTCAATTCTTGACAACGCTTTAAAAAACGCCAAACCGCTTACCATTAATTGCGATTCGAAACTCATTATGTTTAGTGATATACATAAAGGCGATAACAGTTATGCCGATGATTTTACGCATAATATGGAAATCTACAAATATGCCATTCAACAATACTATCAAAAAAATTATACTTATATAGAATTAGGTGATGGTATTGAACTTTGGGAAAATTACTCTTTTGAACCTATTTATAAAGCACATAAAAGTACTTTCGAGCTATTAAAATTGTTTTATCAAGAAAATAGACTCCATATGATTTGGGGAAATCATGATATGATATTTAGAGATCCTTTAACTGTCGAAAAAATGTTATATCAAATTTTTACGCCTAAAAACATCGTTGAAAAAGAAAGACTATTTAATTTAGAATATCACGAAAGCATATTATTACAAATTGAAAATACAACTAAAAAGATATTATTGATTCACGGACATCAAGCCGACTGGTTCAATTATAAATTCTGGAAAATGAGTCGTTTTTTTGTACGTTATTTTTGGATGCCTTTACAGAAATGGTTTGGTGTAAAAGATCCTACCAGCCCAGCAAAGAACTATAAAAATCTGATTAGAGTTGAAAGAAAATTAAAAGATTGGATACTTAAAAATAACAATCAAATGGTTATTGCGGGTCATACGCATAGACCACGTTTTCCTGAACCAGGTGATCTACCATATTTTAATGATGGTAGTTGTGTACATCCAAATTCAATTATAGGGTTAGAAATTGAAAACCTAGAAATTTCATTGGTAAAATGGCATACTAGTATTGATGAATCTAATCAAACTAAAATCATAAAAACAGTTCTTGAAGGGCCTAAAAGTTTAGATTTGTATTTGTAAATTCTTACTGTAAATCAGACCTCACAGGTTTTTAAAACCTGTGAGGTCTAGACTGTAGACTGAGATTACTGAAAACTGAATTACATTCCTCTCTCCTTTTGAACATGTTCATATGCCTTTTGTATTTGACGAAATTTTTCTTCGGCTCCTTTTTGATACTCCTCACCCAAATGGCGTAACTTATCAGGATGATGCTTTTTTACCAATTTTCTATATGCTTTTTTAACCTCTGCATCTGTTACCCTTTTAGTAATTTCTAATATCTTATATGCATTATTAGAGGTGTATTTATTGCTAGAAACTGAATAAAACATTGCTTTAATCGATTCAAAATCACGATTACTAATGTATAAATACACAGAAATTCTTTTGATTATATTTATTTCTGCTTGACTTACCAATCCATCCGCTTTAGCGATACCAAACAGAAAATGAAGCAATTGCAAACGAGAAGCATGTTTCATATGTTGACGTATTTGTATACATACTTGCCGTGTAGAAATATCATTTTTTTTAATAATACCGCCAAATAGTTTAAAGGCTTTATCGGCTTTTTCTTTGCCATACATTCCTATAAAACTACTTCGTACAAAATCTAACTCAATTCTATTAACCTTACCATCAGCCTTTATAACAACTGCAACCAAAATCAATAAACTAATTTCAAAATCACCAGCGTCTGTACCTCTTGCCCTTTTATAAGTTTGTTTAGAATTTGTAATATCTACTTCAGAAAACCCATCAACAAAGCTACCTAGAACAAAGCCTAAAATTCCGCCAATAGGACCGCCAAGAGTCCAACCCAACCCAGCGCCTAACCATTTTGTAAAATTCGCCATAAATCAATTATATCTAATAATTTTCAAATATACATTTATAGATTATAATTTTGCTTTTCAATTCAATAAGATTGAACTCATCTTGATTTTTTTTAAGATTTAGAAACTTTAACATTTAATATTTATGTTGAATTGAGTTCAAACTCATATCTTTGCAAGACAACTAAATAAATAGAATTATGTATCCAGAAGAAATAGTTAAACCAATGCGTCAAGAATTAGTAAACGCGGGTTTTGAAGAATTACATACAGCTGAAGAAGTTGACAATATATTAAATGAAAATGGTACCACATTAATTATGGTGAATTCTGTTTGTGGATGTGCAGCAGGTACTGCTAGACCAGGCACTATCATGTCATTACAAGGTGATAAAAAACCATCACACATAACAACTGTTTTTGCAGGAGTGGATGTTGATGCTGTTGCTAAGGCGCGCGAGCATATGATACCTTTTCCTCCTTCATCTCCAGCAGTAGCTTTATTTAAAGATGGTGAATTAGTACACATGCTAGAACGTCATCATATTGAAGGTAGATCTGCCGAAATGATTGCAGAAAACTTAACAGAAGCTTTTCAGGAGTTCTGTTAATTCCTACCTAAATTAAAACTTGCTTTGTAACTTCTATTAAAACATTGTTTTAATAGAAGTTACAAAGAAGAAAACTTAAATAAAATGCTTATAAAACCTCTGAATATTCAGAGGTTTTATATTTTTACAGCATGGATGAACAACAAATTATTAATAAAACAATTCTTTTTGTCAAAGAAACATTAAAAGGCGTCGAAGGTGGTCATGATTGGTTTCACATATATCGCGTGTTTAATAATGCTCAGTTAATTGCTAAAGGAGAAAACGTAAATGATTTTGTTGTTGCTCTTGGTTCATTATTGCACGATATAGCCGATTCAAAATTCCACAATGGCGATGAAACTATCGGTCCTAAAAAAGCAACTGAATTTTTGCTCAGTCAAAATGTTGATAGTACTATTATAGAGCATATAGTTCAGATCATTAATAATATTTCTTTTAAAGGAGGGCGTGTTCAACGAACATTTTCATCAAAAGAATTAGATGTTGTTCAAGATGCCGACCGGTTAGATGCCATTGGGGCCATTGGTATTGCCCGTTGTTTTAATTATGGCGGATTTAAAAATAGAGAACTTTATAATCCTGAAATTCATCCAAATCTAAACATGACTAAAGAGGAATATAAAAAATCTACTGCGCCAACCATCAATCATTTTTATGAAAAATTATTACTACTAAAAGATAAAATGAATACCAAAACCGGGTGGCAACTCGCCACAGAAAGGCACAAGTTTATGGAACAGTTTCTTAAGCAATTTTATGCTGAATGGGATGGGAAGTTTTAAATTAGTTTCTCGTTTTTGTAACTTTATTTTGATTTTGATATCTAAAATGTAATTAATAATCAAAAACTATAAAAATGAAAACTATTAAATTAATTACAAGTATCGTGATATTATCAATTGTTATGACAACTGCTGGTTTTTCTCAAGAAAATCCGACTTTAACTGATCCTGAAGTGGCTTCAGTAGCCGTGGTTGCAAATCAAATTGATATCAGTTATGCTGAAATCGCCTTGAAGAGATCAAAGAATAAACAAATTCTTGAATTTGCTAAACGCATGGTTACAGATCATAATGCAGTCATTGAACAAGCTGTAGCATTAGTAACTAAATTGAGCGTAACACCTAAAGATAATCCTGTAAGTCAATCGTTATTAGCCGATGCTGAAAAAACGAAAAAAATGCTGAAAAATACAAAGCGTAAAAATTTTGACAAAGCTTATATAGATAATGAAGTGGTATATCATAAAGCAGTAATTGCAGCGATAAGAGATTTATTAATACCTGAATCTGACAATGAAGAGTTAAAAAGTTTATTAGAAACTGTGCTACCTGCATTAGAAGCGCATTTAGAGCATGCTAAAATGGTTCAAAATAAAATATGAATAATACATTGAAGCAACTTTCTTTATTATTTATATTTTGTATTGGATTCAATGAACCTGTGTTATCTCAAAAATCAAAGACAAAGCATATTATAGAGATTAAAAAAATGAAATTTGTGCCGTCAAAACTTTTAGTGTATAAAGGTGATACGGTCGTTTGGATCAATCGTGATATTTTTCCTCATGATGTTACTGAATTAAAAAATAAAGTATGGTCATCATCTACTTTATTACACCAAAAATCTTGGTATAAAGTGATTACAAAAAGTGAAGATTATTATTGTAGCCTTCACATAGTAATGAAAGGGAAATTAATTGTAAAATAATTTATTATAACTTTGAATAATTGAAACTACAAAAAAGGTTACAAATTTGTAACCTTTTTTGTAAAATCTAATCTAATACCAATTAAATTATAAAATAAATGAAAGCTATTAAAATTGGTGATTATAGAGATTATAAACTGTCTGATTCTGATGTAGTAGCTAGGGTTTTATCAGGCGAAAAAGAATTGTACGAAATACTTTTAAGAAGAAATAATCAAACACTTTATAGGGTAGTAAGGAGTTATTTGAAAGAGCAAGAAGATATTGAAGATATTATGCAAAACACCTATCTTAAAGCTTATGAAAAATTATATCAATTCAAACACAACTCTAAATTTTCTACTTGGTTAATTAGAATAGGTATTAATGAAGCTTTAGCCAGATTAAAAGCCAAAGGAAAGTATTTTACTTTACAGAATTCAAATGATAATTCAATTAATGATAGAATTTTAGAAATTCCCGATGCTGGTCAAGTTAATCCCGAAAAAAATATTATCAGACAAGAAGCCAAACAAATGTTAGAAACTGCAATAGACAAATTAGACATAAAATATAAGAATGTATATATTTTACGAGAAATTGAAGGTATGAGTATTGCTGAGGTTTCAGATTGTTTAAAACTATCTAATTCAAATGTAAAAGTTCGATTACACCGTGCCAAGGCTAAAATTAAAGAGAATTTATATGAATCAACTTCTAAAAACGAACTTTTTGAATTTGGTTTAAGCAAATGTGATTATCTCGTAGAAAAAGTGATGAAAGCAATTGTGTAATTGATCATTTCTAAAAATAAAGCTTGAAATTTAACGTTAATTATTAAACCTTTTTAAAATTATACTGTCTAAAAAAGGTCAACCAAATTCAAGTTTATTATGTCTTTAAAATTAAATATTATTTTGTTACTACTTTTTATTAGTTGTAGTAAAACTGATGATTCACAACCATTAACATTAGACCTATTTGAATTTAGAGATACTATTATACATAATGGTATTGAAAGGTCTTATGTTATTCATTTTCCTCCTTCTTATAATGACACTAATAAATTACCTCTAGTGATAGCTTTACATGGGGGCGGAGAAGGTGATGGACAAGATATGCTTGAAAAAAATCATTTTGATGAAGTTGGAGATATTAAAAATTATATTTCACTATTCCCAAATGGTGTTTTTGCAGATTGGGCTGATGGTCGTGGAGTAACTGATTCAGATGTAGCGGGAATAGACGATGTTTCTTTTTTGAATGATCTTATTGATCATCTTATAGAAAAATATAAAATAGATGCAAATAGAATTTATGTTTGTGGTGCGTCAAACGGAGGTATGATGACCCAGCGTTTAGCCTGTGAAATTCCTCAAAAATTTGCTGCATTTGGCAGTATAATATCTAGTATGACTGATGAAGTTTTTAACACTTGTAATCCTCAAGAGCCCATTTCTATGTTATTAATGAATGGAACTGATGATCTATTTGTGCCCTATAATGGTGGCGATTTAGCACCTTTTACCAATGGTGGATCAGTTATAGGAACTGATCAAACTATTCTTTTCTGGCAAAATAATAACAATTGTTCAAATTTAACCTCAACAATAACAGAGTTACCTAATACTAACGATACTGATGGTAGTACAGTTTCAGTATTTAATTATGAAAGTTGTGAAAATTCATCAGAAATATTACTTTATCGTATTAACAATGGTGGTCATATATTACCTGGTTATGAGTCAAATATAAACCCTATTCCCTTAATTGGAAATATAAATTATGATATAGATGCTGCCGAAGATATTTGGAAATTCTTTGAAAAGCATAGTAGATAATTAATTACAAAATTATTCTTAAAAATTAGCTTTTCGTTTTTCTAAAAAGGCGGTCGTACCTTCTATAAAATCATCAGTGCCAAAACAATTACCAAATTCTATTATTTCAACATTAAAGCCATTAACACCATCTTTAAAGTTGGCATTTACCGCTTTAATTGCTGAAGCAATTGCTAAGGGTGAATTTCGTAATATTTTACCAGCAATTTTCTCTGCTAATGGTAATAATTCTCCTTGAGAAGCCACATAATTTACTAATCCGTTTTGAAGTGCATCTTCAGCCGAAATCATACCTGCAGTCATTATCATTTCCATTGCTTTTCCTTTACCCACTAATTGAGGTAATCGTTGTGTACCTCCATATCCGGGTATAACACCTAAACCAACTTCGGGTAAACCCATTTTGGCATTATCACTAGCAATTCTAAAATGACATGCCATGGCTAATTCTAATCCTCCACCAAGGGCAAATCCGTTTACTGCTGCCATAACCGGCGTTCCTAAATTTTCAATAAAATCAAATAACAATTCTTGTCCTTTTTTAGAAAGGTTTGCGCCTTCAGCAACTTCAAAATTCGCAAACTCAGAAATATCTGCACCCGCAACAAAAGCTTTATCTCCACTTCCAGTAAGGATAATTACCCGAGTATCTTTATCAAAATCTGCTTCCTTGAAAGCGTCATGTAACTCCTGAATGGTTTTTCTATTTAAAGCATTTAATTTTTTTGGACGATTGATAGTAATAGTAGTTATACTATCTTTTTCTGAAACTAATATATTATTATAACTCATTTTTGTTTAATATTTAAGGCACTTCGCCTCTCGCCTTTGCTCGAGATGACGGGCTCAGTGAGACAATTTATTTTTTAGGAATAGTAACTGTAAAAACAGTCCCTCGATTTATTTCTGATGTAAAAGTAATATTTCCATTATAAGCTTCTACAATATTCTTTATCATTGGTAACCCTAGTCCCATTCCACTTGATTTAGTTGTGAATTTCGGTTCAAAAACCCTATTTTTATCTTCCTCAGGAACCCCTTTGCCATTATCTGCTACACTAATAATTACATTCCCATTAGCTACTTTAACTTTAACTTCTATTTTAGGATTCTCAACATTTTCAAGTGACTGGATGGCGTTTTTAACCAAATTAGTCAAAATTCTAATCAAATGCGTTTTATCTAATTGGGCTATCAACGTATTCTCTTCATGAAAGTAATGAATAAAATCTTCACTAAATATATCTAAGGCCAGTTTAACAACTTCAATTACATCTAGTTCCTCTCTTTTTTGTTTTGGCATTTCAGCAAAACTTGAAAATGCAGATGCAATTGAACTCATTGTATCAATTTGTTGAATCAATGATTTACTAAACTCACTTAATTTAGTTTTTATATTGGGATCATTCACATCAAATCGTTGTTCAAAACTTTGAACTGACAATCGCATTGGTGTCAACGGATTTTTAATTTCATGTGCTACTTGCTTTGCCATTTCGCGCCATGCTTGTTCTCGTTCACTTTTCGCTAACTTTACCGCACTTTCACCCAACTCATCTACCATATTATTATAGGCATTTACCAAATTAAAAATCTCTTGACTAGCATTTTTTAAGGTAATTTTTTCATTGCGCTTATGTAGTGCAGTTTGATACATCTTTTCACTAACTGTTTTTATTGATTTAGTGATATATTTTGATATAAAATAGGCAATTGTAACTGCTATTAATAGCATTAATAAATATACCAACGCCAAACGTAAAAGAAACTCTTTAAGTTCTTCTTCCTGAAAAGTATTATCTTTTAAATAATGTAAATGTAGTATCCCTATAGGCTTAAACTTATTATCATTAATATAGGTATAAGATGATTGATATTTTATACCTCCTGGGGTTTGATCTTCAATAACTACTCTATGATCTTCGTTTTCCGCTATTTTCGTTAAAATTCTTTTAGAGATATCGTAATTAGTAGTATCTTTTGTAAATGTTGACGATGTACTCAGTTGCAATTTGCCCTCTAAATTAAAAATGAGAATATCTAATTGATTGATTTCAGAAATATCATAAATTTTTTCTTTAAAAATTAAATGTAAATACTCCTCTTCAACTGGATAAGTAGTTCTACGTTGTAGTTCAATAGCAATACTCGTTTTAATAGCATTTTCTTTACGTTCTAATCGACCTCGATGGTAGTCTTCAGTCTGATCCTTATATTGAAAAATAGTGGTTAAAGCAATCAAAACAGAGGCAATGACCACTAATAAGATCATTGCTAAAAATATTCTTGTTCTAAGTGAAAACTTTTTAAGCTTCATTGGTGAATTTATGCGGTAAAGATAGCAAATATCGTTCCTAAAACAATATCGATAATTTCGTGGTTCTTTTACAAAATACTTTTTACAAACTCATCAATCTTTTTAATCCCTTTTTCAGTAATATGTTTAATAAAAGCCGATCCGATAATAGCTCCGTTAGTATGCTTAGTGGCTTGATTAAAAGTTTCATTATTTGAAATGCCAAAACCAACTATTTGAGAATTTTTGAGATTCATACTAGCAATTCGTTTAAAATAATTGGTCTGTTCATTACCAAAACCTGTCTGACTCCCAGTAACACTAGTACTACTAACCATATAGATAAATCCGTTTGAAATTGAATCTATAAATTCTATACGCTCGACAGAGGTTTGCGGTGTTATTAAGAACACATTAATTAAGCCATATTTTTCAAAAATAACCTTATAATTATCATTATAGACATCAACTGGTAAATCGGGAATAATCAACCCGTCAATACCAATTTTAGCACATTTTTTACAAAATTCGTCAATTCCAAATTGTAATATCGGATTAAAATAACCCATAATAATTAATGGTATATTTACCTTTTTACGAATGCCTTTTAATTGTTTAAAAAGTACTTTCGTTGTCATTCCGTTTTTCAAGGCTTGCTCAGAACTTGCT
>CAZHYX010000057.1:0-12988 GCA_964536675.1 uncultured Flavobacteriaceae bacterium | reverse complement strand
ACTTCAGGACCGGGTTTAGATAAACCCGGAGACCTTGCCGGTTTGTTGACCAATTTCGGAGAACGTGATGTACTGTTTATTGATGAAATTCACAGATTAAGCCCCATTGTTGAAGAGTACCTCTACTCTGCTATGGAAGATTATAAGATTGACATTATGATAGAGTCTGGTCCAAATGCCAGAAGTGTACAAATAAATTTAGAGCCTTTTACCTTAGTTGGTGCTACTACGCGCTCAGGATTGTTGACTGCACCTATGCGTGCCCGTTTTGGTATTAGCAGTCGATTGGAATATTATAAAACTGATTTGTTAACTACTATTGTGCAACGTAGTTCACAAATATTAAATGTTCCTATTTCAATGGAAGCCGCTATTGAAATTGCCGGGCGCAGTAGAGGAACTCCGAGAATAGCCAATGCTTTATTACGAAGAGTTCGTGATTTTGCTCAGATAAAAGGTGATGGAAATATTGATATTAAAATTGCCCAGTTTGCATTAAAAGCCTTAAACGTAGATACTTATGGTTTAGATGAAATGGATAATAAAATTTTAATAACCATTATTGATAAATTTAAAGGTGGTCCGGTTGGCATTACAACACTTGCTACAGCTGTCAGCGAAAGTGCCGAAACCATTGAAGAAGTATATGAACCCTTTTTAATTCAACAAGGTTTTATTATGCGTACACCTCGTGGTAGAGAAGTAACCGAACAAGCTTATAAACATTTGGGTAAAATTAAAAGTGCAACTCAAGGAGGGTTGTTTTGACATAAAGTGCCATTCTGAACTTATTTCAGAATCTCATTAAAATGAACCCTAAAACCCTAAATACTAAACTCATCAAAACCGAAGCCGAACGCCTCGGTTTTTTGTCATGTGGTATTTCAAAAGCTGAATTTTTAGAAGAAGAAGCGCCAAGATTAGAAAAATGGCTCAACCAACATATGCACGGCGAAATGCAGTATATGGAAAATCATTTTGATAAGAGGCTAGATCCTACAAAGTTGGTTGAGGGTTCTAGATCGGTTATCTCCTTATTATTAAATTATTATCCATCAGAAACTCAGCAAGATTCGACCGCACCTAAAATCAGTAAATATGCTTATGGAATCGATTATCATTTTGTCATAAAAGACAAACTCAAACAATTATTGCAATTTATTCAAGAAGATATCGGAGATGTACATGGTAGAGCTTTTGTAGATTCTGCCCCGGTATTAGACAAAGCTTGGGCTGCAAAAAGTGGCTTAGGCTGGATAGGTAAACACAGTAATTTACTCACGCAACAAGTAGGTTCATTTTATTTTATTGCAGAATTGATTATCGATTTAGAATTAGTATACGACAATCCTGTAACTGACCATTGTGGTACCTGCACAGCATGTATAGATGCTTGTCCAACGCAAGCTATCGTTGAACCTTATGTGGTAGATGGTAGTAAATGTATTTCATATTTCACAATTGAACTAAGAAATGAAATTCCAACTTCACTAAAAGGTCAATTTGATAATTGGATGTTTGGTTGCGATATCTGTCAAGATGTATGCCCATGGAATCGTTTTTCTAAATCACATAACGAACCGCTTTTTAATCCAAATCCTGAACTACTTTCAATGACCAAAAAAGATTGGGAAGAGATTACCGAAGATGTGTTTAAGAAAATCTTTAAAAAATCTGCTGTAAAGCGAACTAAATTTTCCGGATTAAAAAGAAATATTGAGTTTTTAAAAAAATGATTTTAAATAGAATACGAGGAATTAGTTTATGTTATTTTAAGTATTGATTGATAAATACAGTTGTCCGGCTAAAGATATGAGACTCCCGAAACCTCGGGACTATTAGAAAAAAGAACAAAGACTTGTTTTTAGATAATTGATATTCAGATAAATATACATTATTAAAAATACAAAATGTTATAAACTTCGTTTAAATACATACCAATTGAAAAATAACTTCTCAAAAGTAAAAATCCTTGATAATGGTTGATTTTAATAACATAAAAGAGATTCAAAATTTTTAATCATACACTACTGATTGATAAAGAATAGTTTTATCTACCAAAACATTTCGACTTTAGTTTATCTTATACATCTCAACTTCGCTCGATATAAACTTTATTGAAATACTCAATATGACATTTTAATTATATTTAACTTTTTAATCAATTTTTCTATACTCTTTTTTCTCTATTCTATACTCTAATAACTTACATTTGTTAATTCAACTCTAAAATTTTTTCATGAGCAATAGTAAACTAAAACAAGAGGCATTAGATTATCATGCTAAACCCAAACCAGGGAAAATTCAAGTAGTTCCCACAAAAAAATATGCTACACAACGTGATCTATCATTAGCATATTCACCCGGAGTTGCTGAGCCTTGTTTAGAAATTGCCAATAATAAAAAAGATGTTTATAAATATACCGCTAAAGGAAATTTAGTAGCTGTAATCTCAAACGGAACCGCTGTTTTAGGTCTTGGTAACATCGGTCCTGAAGCATCAAAACCTGTAATGGAAGGTAAAGGTCTACTCTTTAAAATTTTTGCTGATATTGATGTATTTGATATTGAAGTTGATGCTACTGATGTAGATAAGTTTGTAGAAACAGTAAAAGCAATTGCACCAACTTTTGGCGGTATTAATTTAGAAGACATTAAAGCGCCAGAAGCCTTTGAAATTGAACGTCGTTTAAAAGAAGAGCTCGATATTCCCGTAATGCATGACGATCAACATGGTACAGCAATTATATCTGCGGCGGCATTAAAAAATGCCTGTGAAGTAGCAAAAAAGAATATCTCTAAGGTTCAAATTGTAGTAAGTGGTGCTGGTGCTGCTGCTATTTCTTGTTCGCGTTTGTATATTAAAATTGGAGCAAAACTAGAAAACATTATCATGTTAGACAGTAAAGGTGTTATTAGAAAAGATGACAAAAACCTTAGACCATCTAAAGCTGAATTTGCTACCTCAAAAAATATCAATACGCTAGAAGAAGCAATGAAAGGTGCTGATGTTTTTATAGGTTTATCTACGGGAGGCATCGTTACAGTACCAATGATAAAATCTATGGCAAAAAATCCGATTGTTTTTGCGATGGCAAATCCTGACCCTGAAATTGATTATGATCTAGCTGTTAAAACACGTAAAGATATTATCATGGCAACTGGTAGATCTGACCATCCTAATCAAGTTAATAATGTATTAGGATTTCCCTTTATTTTTAGAGGAGCACTAGATGTCCGTGCTACAAAAATCAATGAAGAAATGAAATTAGCAGCTGTTCATGCTTTGGCTGACCTAACAAAACACCCTGTACCAGAACAAGTAAATATTGTATATGATGAAGTAAATTTAACTTTTGGTAAAAATTATATTATTCCTAAACCTTTTGACCCAAGATTGATCTATGAAATTCCTCCTGCCATAGCAAAAGCGGCAATGGACTCTGGTGTTGCCACTGAGCCAATTACTGACTGGGATAAGTATAGAGATGAATTGATGGAGCGCTTAGGAACCGGAAGTAAAATTGTACGATTATTACACGATAGAGCCAAAAATAATCCTAAACGCATTGTTTTTGCTGAAGCTGATCATTTAGATGTATTAAAAGCTGCTCAAATAGTAAGTGACGAAGGTATTGGTTTACCTATATTATTGGGTGATAGAGAAACTATTTTAGAATTAAAAAAAGAAATAGGCTTTGATAGTGAAGTACCAATTATTGATCCGAAAACTCGTAAAGAAAAAGAAAGGAGATATCGTTTTGCCGAAAAATACTGGAAAGCTCGCCAGCGCAAAGGTATTAAATTACTAGATGCCCAAAAGTGGATGCGTGAACGTAATTATTTTGCTGCTATGATGGTCAATGAAGGTGAAGCCGATGCTTTAATTACCGGTTTTACACGTAATTATGCAACCGTTATAAAACCAATGTTAGAATTAATAGGTATGGCTAAAGGGGTAACAAGAGTTGCCGCAACTAATTTAATGTTGACAAAAAGAGGTCCTATTTTTTTAGCCGATACTACTATTAATATAAATCCTACTGCAAAACATTTGGCTAAAATATCACAGCTTACGGCATCATTAGCTAAAATTTTTAATATCAAACCAAATATTGCAATGCTTTCTTATTCTAATTTTGGTGCTTCAACTTCTGAAAATTCAACTAAAATAGCAGAGGCCATTGAATATACTCACCGTAATTATCCCAATGTAGTTATTGATGGTGAACTTCAAGTTGATTTTGCTTTGAATTCTGAATTACTAAAAAAAGAATTCCCTTTCTCAAAGTTAGTTGATAAAAAAGTAAATGTCTTAATTTTTCCGAATTTAGACTCGGCGAATATCACTTATAAATTAATGAAAGAATTATATGATACTGAATCTATAGGACCTATTATGTTAGGCATGAAAAAACCTGCACATATATTGCAATTAGGTGCAAGTGTTGATGAAATGGTAAATATGGCTGCTGTAGCAGTAATTGATGCCCAAGAAAAGGCTAAAGGAAATATCTATTAACCTAAGTTTGACCTAAGATTTAATTTACAGAATCCAAAGGATTTGATGAATTTTTTCCAATTACTCACCTTATTTTATTTTTTATTATGGTGTTCATGAACCTCCTTCGTCGGTTTCTTGCCATTTTTTCTCAAACTAACCCGCCTGCCCGCCGAAGGCTGGTTAGTCCCTTAAAAAATATCTGCGAATTGAATAAAAATTCATTCAAACTGTAAACAAATATTAGGTCGAACTCAGGTTATTAATTTATTTGTTTTAAAAACAAAGAGAATGAATTAATAGATATGCCCTTAAGTTTAATTAAAATTTGTTTATTTGTATTCTAACTTAATTTTTAAACATTAAAATATGGTGTAAAACTACTCTTATACATGTTGATTTTGTATACATTTTCAATTGAAAATTTATATAGATTAACAATTAAATTAGTAATAAATGATAACCCATATAAGAGGAAGATTAATTGAAAAGAACCCAACGTTTGCAATTATTGAGTGTAATGGTATTGGTTATTTTCTTCATATTTCGCTAAACACGTATTCTAAAATTCCTGATTCTGAAGCCGTTAAACTATTCACCTATCTTTCTATAAAAGAAGATTCGCATACCTTATTTGGTTTTTCAGATAAAGTTGAACGTGAAATTTTTAAATTATTAATTTCTGTTTCTGGTGTTGGTACTAGTATAGCAAGAACCATGTTATCTTCTATGGCACCTGAACAAATTCAACATGCTATTGCGTCAGAAGATGTTGCTACAATACAATCTGTTAAAGGAATTGGTGCTAAAACTGCCCAACGTGTAATAATAGATTTAAGAGATAAAATTGTTAAAACTTATCAGTTCTCTGAAGATTCTGTACAATCTAACAATACTATTAAAGAAGAAGCGTTATCTGCTTTAGAAGTTCTTGGGTTCTCTCGTAAACAGGTTGATAGACTGATACAAAACATTATTCAAGAAACCCCTGATATTACTCTCGAGAATATAATAAAGCAAGCACTTAAAAACTTGTAGAAAATTGAATAATAAAGCGTCAATAACATATTGTTTTTTAGTATTTATTTTCTTTTCTGCATCTACCATTTTAAATGCTCAAGTACCTCCATCGACTCAACAAAAAAAAGATACTACTGCCAGTACATTGGCTAAACAAACTAACCCCACAAAAGTTGACTCGATTCCAAAATTACCTTATTCATTTAACAGTCATCAACAAGGAAGTTTATTTTTAAATGAACTTTCAAAATTTGAGGTTATTTATGATCCGGAATCCAAACAATACGTGTTTGTTGAAAAAATTGGTGACTATTATATAAAACATCCGTTTTATATGACTCAAAAAGAATATGAAGAATATCGTCTAAAACGTGACATGTTAAGTTACTTTAAGGATAAAGTAAGTGCTATTGGTGGTAGAAAAAAGAACAGTGAATTAGCACAAAAAAACCTATTACCCAAATATTATGTAAAATCTAGTCTTTTCGAAAACATCTTTGGTGGCAATGAAATTGAAGTCAATCCACAAGGTTCTGTATTGATCAAAATGGGTATTTTATTTCAAAAAGTTGAAAATCCGCAATTATCTGAACGCAATAGACAAAGTACTACTTTTGATTTTGATCAAGAAATCAATGCAAGTTTAAATGCAAAGGTTGGTAAAAGGCTACGTGTTAATATTAATTTCGATACACAATCAACTTTCAATTTTCAAAATCAGGTAAAATTAGAATACACACCTACAGAAGATGATATTATAAGAAAAATAGAAGTAGGTAATGTAAGTATGCCTATACAAAGTTCGTTAATTGCCGGGGCACAAAATTTATTTGGTGTAAAAACACAACTACAATTTGGTAAAACTACGATAACTGGTGTTTTTGCAAGACAAAATTCACAAACACGTTCTGTAGCAGCTCAAGGTGGTGCTACTATTACTGAATTTGATTTAAGAGCAAGTGATTATGATGATAATAGACACTTCTTTTTATCGCAAAGTTTTAGAGATGATTTTAACAATGCTTTAAATCAATTTCCACTAATAAATAGTTCTAAGTTTATTACCAGAATTGAGATATGGACTACCAATAGAAATAATACTACAGAAGGTGTACGTAATATTGTCGCTTTTGGAGATTTAGGCGAAAGGTCTACTATTCATTCACCATTAGATATTCCTAATACAGGTAGTGTTGATCCTACAAATGATGCGAATACTTTAGATAGATTTTTGGTAGATGATACTGACCCTAATAATATTAGAAATATCTCTGATTTGAGTACTACTTTGATGAATTACACACAAGGTACTGATTATTCAGTATTAGAAAATGCTCGAAAGTTAGTTTTAGGTATTGATTTTACTTTGAATCCACAACTGGGCTATATAACATTGAATAGACGTCTAGTGGATAGTGATATTTTAGCTGTTGCTTATGAATATACTGATAATAATGTACCCGGAGAAAATGTATTTAGAGTTGGTGAACTATCAAGTGATGGCGTTACTGCGCCAAGTAATTTAGTTGTAAAATTATTACGTAGTGAAATTATCGACACCAACATTCCATTATGGAATTTAATGATGAAAAACATTTATGATATAGGCGCATATCAATTACAACAAGACGGGTTTAGATTAGAAGTATTGTATCAAGATGATGCAACCGGTGTTCCTTTAAATATTTTGCAAAGTGTAGCTACCACTGGTGTAAAAGATAAGACATTACTAAATTTACTACGACTAGATAGGTTAGACCAATCAAACAATGAAATTACTGAAGGTGATGGTTTTTTTGATTTTGTTGAAAATATTACTATAAGCTCTCAAAATGGCTATGTTATATTTCCGACTGTACAACCATTCGGGTCAACCTTAGATGATATTTTAGATGCATCAGATGATGTTTTTGTTTTTAATGAACTTTATAGTAATACAAAAGCACAAGCTCAAAATGAATTTCAAAGTAAAGACAAATATCTATTAAGAGGTTATTTTAAGTCAGAAGCAAGGGGCGGAATTCCATTGGGAGCATTTAATGTACCTAGAGGTTCAGTAACTGTAACTACCGGAGGAAGAGAATTGATAGAAGGTGTTGATTATGTAGTTGATTATCAGATAGTCAATGTGCAAATTATCAATCCTAATTTAGTAGCTTCAAATGCACCCATAAATGTATCAGTAGAAAATAATAACGGCTTTAGTCAACAACAACGTCGTTTTATGGGGATTGATATACAACATGTTTTTTCTGAAGATTTTGCTGTTGGAGCCACCCTATTAAGTTTGAGAGAAAGGGCGTTTGGTAAAATGCAATTTGGTTCAGAAGCCGTAAATAATACCATTGCCGGTTTTAATTTAAATTACCAAACCGAAGTGCCTAAGTTTACTAAATGGGTAAATAAACTACCTAATATTGATACTGATGTTGAATCAAATTTTTCTATTAGAGCAGAAGCTGCCTATTTATTACCAGGGACTGCTAAAAATAGAAATGGTGGTGTTATTGGCGAAATTGCATCCTATATTGATGACTTTGAAGGCTCACAAATACCACTAGATATTAGTTCACCAAGACAATGGTTTTTAGCAAGTGTACCTGAAGATAATAACCTCGGTATAGGAGATCCATTAAATTTTAGAGATGGTGACATAACTTCCGCATTAGATACAAAGTTACAGTCTGGAGCCGAACGATCAAAACTATCATGGTATACTATTGATAGACTATTTTATGGTAATTCGCTAAAACCAAATAATATTGATGATACAGAGCTCTCTAGAGCAGAAGTTCGCCAGGTTAGTTTTGATGAATTATTTCCTGAAATAGAATTAGATAATATACAAGCTAATATCGTAAATACTTTTGATTTAGCTTATTACCCTAAAGAAAGAGGTTCATATAATTTTAGTAATGATATAAACCCTGATGGTACATTTATAAACCCTGAAGAGCATTGGGCAGGAATTATGCGTTCATTAAATACTACCGATTTTCAACAAGCTAATGTTGAATATATTCAGTTTTGGTTGATGGATCCTTATGAAAATTATTCTATCAATGAATCTGAAGGAGGGTCACAAACAGTAAATTCTGCCGATTTTGGAGGCGATCTTTATTTTAATTTAGGCAATATCTCTGAAGATATTTTAGATGATGATAGACGTATGTATGAAAATGGCTTACCAGCAAATGGAGAGCAGCTTGATGGTTCAAATATTGATGTTGAAGCATTCTCGTCTATACCTATAAATCAATCTTTAATCTATGCATTTACGGAAGAAGATGCAGAACGTCTAAATCAAGATCTAGGACTGGATGGAATACCTGATGATAATGGATCTGTAAACCCAGATGGATCAATAAATGATGAAAAAAACAAGTTTGCATCTTTTTTAACTTCAATATCTGGTATAGCAGGTATATCACCTGATGTAGTTTCAAAGCTAGAAACAGATCCATCATCTGATAATTATAACTTTTTTAGAGGAGGGAATTTAGATGCCGCCGATGCCTCTATATTAACTAGATATAGAAATTTTAACAATACTCAAGGAAACTCACCAACTATCAATAATTCAGCTGAATCTTTTCCTACCGGAGCTACTTCTTTTCCTGATATTGAAGATATCAATAAAGACCAGACTATGAGTGATGTAGAAAGTTACTTTCAATATAAAGTATCATTAAACCCAAGTGATTTAATAGTTGGGCAAAATAATATAATTGATAAAAAAGAAGTGTCTGTAAGTTTAGCAAATGGGTCAACAGAACAAGCAGTATGGTATCAATTTAGAATCCCAATCAATACTCCTGATGAAACTATTGGCGGTATTTCAGATTTTAATTCTATTCGTTTTATGCGAATTTTTTTAACTCAATTTAAAATACCCGTGGTTTTACGTTTCGGTGAGTTAGAATTGGTACGTGGTGATTGGAGAAGATTTATAACCACAATTGATGATAGCAACCCTTTAAATGTTCCTGTAGAATTAAGTGAAACTGAAAACAGAAACTTTGAAGTTGGTGTAGTAAATATTGAAGAAAATGAAAGAAAAGCGCCCATTCCATATGTATTACCTCCAGGTTTAGAAAGAGAACGATTACAGGGGCAAACAACTATTCAAGCTCAAAATGAACAGTCATTATTAATAAGATTAACTGACCTGCCTAAAGATCAAACAAGAATTGTATTTAAAAATACAAGTTTTGATATGCGTATGTTTCATAACTTAAAAATGTTTATTCATGCCGCTAATCTTCCTACACAACCTTTAAGTACTGATAATAATGACCTTACTGCCATTATAAGATTAGGAAGTGATATTAGCGATAATTACTATCAGTTAGAATTACCTTTAAGAATAACCGAAAGTGGTCAAACAATTCGCGATAGTATTTGGAAAAATAGATTAGATGCTCAATTAAGACAATTAGGTCAGTTAAAACTAGAAAGGTTTAATGATGTAACTGCCCCTCTTCCAAATGAACTTTACCCTAGTTTAGCTTTGAACCCTGATGCTGTAATTAGAGTAAAAGGAAATCCTAATTTATCTAATTTAAGAACACTGATGTTAGGAGTAAGAAATGATAGTGATAGCCCCAAAAGTGCTGAATTATGGTTTAATGAGTTACGTGTTACCGACTTTGACAATGAAGGTGGTTGGGCTGCCGTAGTTAATGCAGATGCTAATTTTGCTGATTTTGCCGATATTTCTATTTCCGGTAGAGCTAGTTCGCAAGGTTTCGGGTCTATAGACCAAAGTGTAAATGAAAGGAGTATTGAAGATGTTAAACAATATGATATTGTTACAAATATAAATTTAGGACAATTACTTCCTAAAAAGGCAGGTATTAAAATTCCGTTTAATTATAGTATCGCTGAAGAATTTAGAGACCCTAGATGGGATCCTCTATATCAAGATGTACTTTTTGAAGACGCTGTAGATGCAAATCCGAACAGTAAAGATTCAAGAGATTATACAAAACGTAGAAGTATCAATCTTATCAATGTAAGAAAAGAAAGAACCAATACTGAAAAAAAACAACGTGTATATGATATTGAAAATGTATCTATATCTTATGCTTATAATGAAACCTTTCATAAAGATTATAATATTGAAAAAGCTATTGACCAAAATGTAAGAGCTTCCGCTAATTATAATTATAGTTTTAAACCTAAATCTATTGAACCATTTAAAAATTCTAAACTTTTAGAAAAAAACATGGCCTTTAGGTTTATAAAAGATTTTAATATTAACTTATTACCTACTTCTATTTCCGTAAATTCAAATATTATCAGAAGTTATAATCAACAACTTTCAAGAGCTTTGAGAGATGATCTTCCACCTTTACCAGAACTTACTCAAAGACGCTTTATGTTTGATTGGGATTATAATATTGCTTATAATCTAACAAAGTCTTTACAGTTTACTTTTAGAGCTGCAAATAATTATATTTATGATGAGTTTGAAGACCCAAAAAATACTATTTTGTTTACAGATTTTTTCAGAATAGGAAGACCAAATCAATACCATCAAACGTTAGATGCTACTTATAAAATACCTATAGATAAAATTCCGTGGTTTGATTTTATCAACACTACCTATAGTTATACTGCCGATTTTGATTGGCAAGCAGCTTCAGCTTCCTTTGTTAATGAGGTCGGTAACACAATACAAAATGCCAATACCCATACATTATCAGCTGATATTGATATGACCAAATTCTACAAAAAAACAGGTATTCTTGATTTGGCTAAAAAGAAAAGGAAACTAACTAAAAAAGAAAAAGCAGATGCTAAAAAGAATAAATCGAAAACAGCAAAATCCAAAACACGTAAGTCAAGAGTTATAAATACCAAAAATAAAACGACCGGTCAAAAAATACTTCAAGGTTTGGTTGATGTTGTAACTTCAGTTAAAAAAATTAAACTGGCCTATGCCGAAAATAACGGTACAATTTTACCGGGTTACAAACCAGAAATTGGATTCTTAGGTCGTGATAATTATTCAGGGGGGCTGGCTCCAACTTTAGGTTTTGTTTTTGGAAGTCAAAGTGATATCAGAAGTATAGCTGTTGCCAATAACTGGTTAGTGTCAAGACCTCATATTGACAGTGCATATTTTAGTAGAAGTTATAGTAATACACATTTTAGTAAACTAGATATTAATGTTGATGTAAAGCCTGTTAAAAACTTAAATATTGAATTATCTGCCAACAGGGTGTTTACCCGAAATCAATCACAACAGATTGATATTATTAATGGTGCCCCTAACCCTAATTTACCAATTAGTGAAATAGGCAATTTTAGCATTAGTTATTTTATGTTAAAAAATGCATTTGATGGTAATGGAGACGCTACTTTTGCCAAGTTTAAAACCAATAGAATTGCAATTTCAAGAAGATTAGCTTCGGCAAATGGAATAGATATTAATGATATTTCAAATCAGAATCCCGATGGAACATTTTCAGGTTTTGGTGCAAATAGCCAACAAGTATTATTACCTGCATTTTTAGCAGCTTATTCGGGTAAAGATGCTAATTCTGTCAAACTAGGTGCTTTTAGAAATATACCAATTCCTAATTGGAGGGTGAACTATAAAGGTTTAATAAAATTTAAATGGTTTAAAAAACGCTTTAGAAGCTTTACATTAGAGCATAGATACCGCTCAACATATTCAATTATTGGTTTTAATAATAATTTACTGTATAATCAAGACGCTCCAATAGATATTGGCAATGCAGATCTCAATGGTAATTTTCAACCTGAAAAAATATTTACAGGTATCAATTTAATAGAAGAGTTCTCTCCACTAATAAAAGTAGATATGCGCATGAAAAATTCATTTTCAGTAAGTGCTCAAGTAAAAAGAGATAAAACTTTAAACCTAAATATGAATAATAATACCGTAACTGAAATTAGAGGTAAAGAGTATATTTTAGGTTTGGGTTATCGTTTTAAGAGTGTCAAGTTTAAAATGAAAACGGGTAATACAACTACTACATTTAAAGGTGATATTAATTTAAAAGCTGATTTTGGTTTGCGTGATAATGCTACCGTAATTAGGTCGATTGACATAGATAATAATCAGGTAAC
Organism: uncultured Flavobacteriaceae bacterium; assembly: GCA_964536675.1. Classification (GTDB taxonomy): domain Bacteria; phylum Bacteroidota; class Bacteroidia; order Flavobacteriales; family Flavobacteriaceae; genus Aureibaculum. The sequence continues at coordinate 366 of CAZHYX010000057.1, read as the reverse complement.
AGGTGGGCAAAGATTGGTGTCGTTTAAATTCATAGCAGATTATGCCTTAAATAAAAATTTATTAGCATCATTTTTCTATGATCAAAATTCTTCTCGTTTCTTAATTTCTACTACATTCCCAAGAAAATCTATCAATGCAGGAATAAGTATTCGATATACTATTGGAAATTAAGGCAATCTCTATTAATTCATTCACATCAAAATTCACATAGCTTTTTTTAGATAAGGCAAAATTTTAAAAGCACTAACTAGATAATGTAAGAAAATTTTGTGAGATATAAAGAAAGCTATTAACCTGAGTTCAACCTAAGATTTAATTTACAGAATCCTAAGAAAAGGTGAGATTTGAAGTGTAAAATTAAAAGG
>CAZHYX010000056.1:0-12994 GCA_964536675.1 uncultured Flavobacteriaceae bacterium | reverse complement strand
ATTATGGGATATAGACTTCTCAAAGAAGAATTTAAAATCACCAAGATTTTTCTAATAAAAATTTGTTTAGTAAATAATCTTTGCAAAGTATAAAAACAATAGTTTAGAATAATATAAGTTATATAAGCATGAAATTCAATCAAATGAAAACATATATAACCCTATTTTTAGTAGTAATTAGCATAGGCTTTCTTTATGCACAAGATAATGGAGGCGGAAAATATTCCATTAAAAATCTAGAAATTAATACACCACAATCAGATTTTGGTGCAGCTTTGTATGGAGAGAATAAGATAGTTTTTGCTTCTCCAAGAAAAGGGTTTAGTGTTGTACGAGATGTTTGGGAAGAGAATGGACAGCGCTTTTTAGACTTATATGAAGGCATAATAAATGAAAGTGGTGATATTACTGATAAAATAAAATTGAAAGGTGAAGTAAACTCTAGATATCATGAAGCTGAAGTAATCTTTAGTAAAGATGGTAAAACCGTTTACTTTACGAGAAATAACTATTATAATAAAAGATTAGGTGTTAGTAGTAAAGAAACTACTAACCTTGCCATGTTTAAAGCAATAGTGAATGATAAAGACGAATGGATTAATATTATTCCTATGCCATTTAATAATGTTGAATATTCTGTTGGACATCCAGCCTTGAGTGAAGATGAAAAAACATTGTATTTTACTTCAGATATGCCTGGGTCTATAGGTGATACAGATATTTTTAAAGTAGAAGTTAACCAAAGCGGGTTTGGTAATCCCATTAATTTAGGACCAAGAATAAACTCAACAGCCAAAGATTGGTTTCCGTTTGTTGATGGAGATGTATTGTATTTTTCATCAGATAGATGGGGCGGTAAAGGCGGTACAGATATATATGCTACCAGACTAGAAGGATTTGCTCCTGAACCTGTAAGTTTAAACGCACCAATAAATACTTCAAGTGATGATTTTGCTTTTATGATAAATAGTAAGACAAGAAAAGGTTATTTATCTTCAAATAGAGGCGGTGGTAAAGGCGATGATGATATTTATTCTTTTATTGAAGAGGAACCGGTCTCTTTTAAATGCCTTCAAGTTGTAAAAGGAGAAGTAAGAGATAGAAATACAGAAAGTTTATTACCAGGTACAGAAGTAATTTTAAGTGATAAAGACGATAACGTAATAGAAACAACTATAGTAAAAGAAGACGCTACGTTTTCTTTTGAAATTAATTGTGAAACTGAATATAAACTAGTAGGTAAAAAAGCCAGTTTTACACCACAATCAAAAACATTTACAACTTCTAATGAAGCAGATAAAGAATTAAAATTGTCTATACTTCTAGGTAAAGGAGATATTAACTTTATTGTTGATGCTGACGGTCAACAAACTCAAGACCAAGAAGAAGATATAAAACCTGAAGGATTACCAGACGTGCTTCCTGACGAAATAGTTAGATTAAGAGCAGGAAAATATGCGGTTAATATTAACCCAATATATTTTGATTATGAGTCTTCATATTTAACGAAACGAGCTAAAGATGAATTAGAGAAAGTAGTTAAATTAATGAACCAATACCCTAAAATGATTATTGAATCGGCATCTCATACAGATTCTAGAGGTACAAATCATTGGAATAACTGGTTATCAGATAAAAGAGCTAAATCTACTGTTAGTTATATTATCGGTAGAGGTATAGACTCGAGTAGAATAACGGGTAAAGGTTATGGTGAAACACAATTAATTAATGAATGCTCTGAAGGTGTTAAATGTACAGATTCTCAACATGAAAAGAACAGACGTTCTGAATTTGTAATTATTAGAATGTAAAAAAAATCATATAACCAAACTAAGAGAGCCTTTACAGTATATTTGTAAAGGCTTTTTTAGTTTTAAGAATTAAAGTGGCTGTTTGCACAAATGAATAAATGTTTCTTTGTAAGTATTTAAAATAGAGAATTTTAAATGTTTTTATCACATATACTAATAAGTTTGGTATAGCGTTTGTATATATAGTTTATCTAAGGGAATAGGCATGTTTTATAAAATGAGTTATTTTTGAAAATATTTGGGTTTTCTTTTTTGAGGTGATGCAGAGTATCAGGAGATAAAAAATAAATTCAAAGATTACAAAAATAAACTTTTTTAATCTTGGAGAGTTTTCTTAGATAAACTATAAAGATAAAAATGACAACCCTATGAAATTTTTAATCACAACCTTTTTTATTTTACATATATTGGTCTTAAATGCTCAAATAGAGAGGGCAGACTCAATTAAGGCGGCAGAATACAGTATTAAAAATTTAAAGGCAAATACAAAATATAGTGATTTTGGTACTACTTATTTAGGTAAAGGCAAAATAGTATTTTCTTCTTCTAGAAAATCAAGTGGAATATCTAATAAAAAATGGAAAGATAATGATCAACCTTTTTTAGATCTATATATTGGCAATGTTACAGAGAGTGGTGAAGTTAAAAATGTAAAACCATTTTCTACAGATGTAAATTCAAAATATCACGATGCTTTTGTCGCTTTTTCACCAGATATGAAAGAAGTTTATTTTACTTCTAATAATTATCTAAATGGAAAACTAAAATCTCCTAATATTAAAATTTTTAAAGCAATAATTGCTGCAAATGGTGAATGGCGTGATTTTACTTCATTACCTTTTAATAGTGATGATTATGATACAGGTCAACCTACACTAAGTGAGGATGGTAAAAAATTATACTTTGTTTCTAATATGCCAGGCACATTAGGTGATACAGATATTTTTGTTGTAGATGTAAATAAAGGACATTACGGTAAGCCTATAAATTTAGGATCAACAATAAATTCAGTATCAAAAGAATATACACCTTATATAGATGGAGATATTATCTATTTCTCTTCTAATAGAAAAGGCGGAAAAGGCGGGCTTGATATATATATGACAAAATTAGATGGCTCATTATCTAAGCCAATTAACTTAGGAGAACCTATGAATAGTAAAGGTGATGATTTTTCTTTTATTATTGATAATGTTAAATTAAAAGGATATTTTTCATCAAATAGAAATAGAGGTAAAGGTGATGATGATATTTATTCTTTTGTACAAAAAACAACAATACCAATTTGTGATCAGATTGTAACAGGAATTGTAAAAGATAAATTAACAAGATTAGCCGTTCCTAATGCTTTTGTATCATTAGTTGACACTGACGGTAATAGATTAAGAAGAGTAGAAACAAAATTTGATGGTACATTCTATTTTAGTTTAGACTGTGCAAGTGATTATACATTAGAAGTTAACAAGGTTGGATATTTTGACACTTCAACTAAACTTGCAACCTCAAGTGTTAACGGATTTAAAAATGATGAAACACTTATTATAGAAGAACAGGAGTTTTTTACTAGAGATGGTAAAGAAATGTTGAATGTAGAGAATATAAGTTTTGAATTAAATAAATCTACCATTAAAAAAGAATCTAAAAGAGCCTTAGATAAGGTAATTAGACTAATGAAAAAGTATCCTAAAATGGAAATTGAATTTGGTGCACATACAGATGCTAGAGCAGGTGATGCGTACAATTTAAACCTATCTGAAAGTAGAGCTGAAGAAACGGTAGAATATTTAATATCCCAAGGCTTAGATTTTATGAGAATTACAGGGAAAGGGTTTGGAGAAAAAGAATTACTTAACAAGTGTTCTAATGGTGTAAAATGTACAGACGCAGAGCATAGAATTAATAAACGAACAGAATTTGTAGTAATTAAGAAAGAATAAACTTATTAAACAGAGAATATTTTATAAAGCATCCACCAAAGGCGGATGCTTTTTTCATTCTAAAATCAATAGTCTTCAATAAAATATGTAATTTCGCGAATCGAAAGAATTATTATAGCTGATGAGTGTTAAGTTTAAAGAATATAAGGGATTAGATCTTACAAAAGTAGCCGATGAAACGTTACAATTTTGGGAAGAACATGATATATTCAAAAAGAGTATTACTTCACGTAATGAAAATAAGCCATTTGTGTTTTATGAAGGGCCACCTTCTGCAAATGGTTTACCCGGAATTCACCACGTAATGGCACGTGCTATTAAAGATATTTTTTGCCGTTATAAAACATTACAAGGCTATCAAGTAAAACGTAAAGCAGGTTGGGATACACATGGACTACCTATTGAATTGGGCGTTGAAAAAGAATTAGGTATTACCAAAGAAGATATTGGTAAAAAAATATCAGTAGAAGAGTATAACGAAGCCTGTAAAAAAGCAGTAATGCGTTATACTGATGTTTGGGAAGAATTGACACGTAAAATGGGACATTGGGTTGATATGAACGACCCATATATAACCTATAAACCAAAATATATAGAATCTGTTTGGTGGTTGTTAAAACAGATTTACGATAAGGGATTCCTATATAAAGGCTATACAATTCAACCTTATTCACCAAAAGCAGGAACAGGCCTCAGTTCACATGAATTAAATCAACCAGGAACGTATCAAGATGTGACTGATACTACAGTTGTAGCTCAATTCCCCTTAACCCCCAAAGGGGGGATTCTTTTGCATAACGCATTTGAGATCTCCCCTCCTTTGGAGGGGTCGGGGGAGGAATTTTTCTTTCTAGCATGGACAACCACACCTTGGACGTTACCAAGTAATACCGCTTTGACGGTTGGTAATAAGATTGATTATGTATTGGTGTCAACCTATAATCAATATACATTTAAACCTATTAAGGTGATTTTAGCTAAGAAATTAGTTTCCAATCAGTTTTCAGGTAAATTTAAACAAGTAGAATCGATTGATGATTTAAACACTTACACAAAAGGAGGCAAGCAAATTCCATATCTAATTCTAAGTGAATGTAAAGGTAAAGACCTTGTCGGAATTCAATACGAACAATTATTAGACTATGCTTTACCGTATCAAAACCCTGAAAATGCCTTTAGAGTCATTGCAGGTGATTTTGTGACGACCGAAGATGGTACAGGTATTGTACATACCGCACCTACTTTTGGAGCTGATGATGCCATGGTTGCAAAGCAAGCTACACCAGAAGTGCCACCCATGTTAGTGTTAGATGAGAATGAAAATCCGGTTCCATTGGTAGATTTACAAGGTAAATTCAGACCTGAAATGGGCGAATTTGCTGGTAAATATGTCAAAAACGAATATTATGACGATGGTAAGGCTCCTGAACGCTCCGTAGATGTAGAACTGGCTATTAAGTTAAAAGAAGAAAATAAAGCCTTTAAAGTAGAAAAATATAAACATAGCTATCCTAATTGTTGGCGTACAGACAAACCTATTTTATACTATCCGTTAGACTCTTGGTTCGTAAAAGTTACCGATAAAAGAGATAGGATGTTTGAATTGAACAAAACTATCAATTGGAAACCTAAGTCAACAGGTACAGGTCGTTTCGGTAATTGGTTAAAAAATGCCAATGATTGGAATTTATCTCGTTCGCGTTTTTGGGGAATTCCATTACCTATATGGCGTACCGAAGATGGTACCGAAGAAATCGTTATTGGTTCTGTAGAAGAACTTAAAAATGAAATGAAACGAGCTGTTGAAGCGAATTTTATGGATGCTGATATTTTTGCCAATTTTGAAGTTGGCAATATGAGCGAAGATAATTATGATCAAATAGATTTACATAAAAATGTAGTCGATAAAATTACGTTGGTGTCACCTTCCGGTAAACCCATGAAGCGTGAATCTGATTTGATTGATGTTTGGTTTGATTCGGGTTCTGTACCGTATGCACAATGGCATTATCCGTTTGAAAATAAAGAATTGATAGAAGGCCCATCTCTAACCATTCCCGAAGAGAAGGGAACAGAAATCTCCCCTTCGGGGAGAAAAAAAGAGGGGACGTTCTTTCCAGCTGATTTTATAGCAGAAGGTGTTGATCAAACTAGAGGTTGGTTTTATACCCAACACGTTATTAGCACCTTGGTTTTTGATTCGGTTGCCTATAAAAATGTAGTATCAAATGGGCTAGTTTTAGACAAAGAAGGTAAGAAAATGTCTAAACGGTTAGGCAATGCCGCTGACCCATTTAAAACAATGCAGAAATATGGTGCAGACGCAACGCGTTGGTATATGATTTCTAATGCAAACCCTTGGGATAATTTAAAGTTTGATGTTGAAGGCATTGCTGAAGTTAGACGTAAATTTTTCGGCACATTATACAACACCTATTCATTCTTTACATTATATGCTAATATTGATAAATTTTCATACGCTGAAGCGGATATAGACATCGAAAAACGACCTGAAATAGACCGTTGGATTTTGTCAGAATTAAACACACTAATTAAAAACGTAGAGTCGTATTATAACGATTATGAACCCACCAAAGTAGCAAGAGCCATTCAAAATTTTGTAACAGAAAATTTGAGTAACTGGTTTGTACGATTGAGCAGAAGACGTTTTTGGAAAGGAGATTATGAGCAAGATAAAATATCAGCATATCAAACACTATATACTTGTATGCTAACAGTTGCAAAATTAGGCTCTCCTATTGCTCCGTTTTTTATGGATCAGCTATACAGAGATCTAAGCAATGCAACCTCTAATAATAATGCTGAATCAGTACATTTAGCAACATTTCCTATATACAAAAAAGACTTAGTTGACGTTTCATTAGAACGTAAAATGCAGAAAGCACAAGCAATCTCTTCAATGGTATTGTCATTGCGTAAAAAGGAAATGATAAAAGTACGTCAACCTTTACAACGTATTATGATACCTGTTTTAGACGACCAAGATAAAGAAGATATTGAAGCTATTGCTGAATTAATTAAAGCCGAGGTAAATGTAAAAAAAATTGAGTTGATTGATGATGCTTCAGGGATATTAGTAAAGAATATAAAACCAAATTTTAAGGTATTAGGACCAAAATTTGGTAAAGATATGCGTTTGGTTGCGACTGAAATTAAAAAACTAACACAAGAAGATATTAATAAAATTGAAAAAGAAGGGCAATTATCATTTGAAATTAACAGTAAAAATAGTACATTGACCCTCGATGAAGTAGAAATATCCTCACAAGATATTGAGGGTTGGTTAGTGGCAAACCAAGGCAATTTAACAGTTGCTTTAGACGTTACCATATCAGACGATTTACGTAAAGAAGGAATTGCGCGAGAACTGATAAATAGAATTCAGAATTTACGTAAAGAAACAGGCTTAGATGTTACCGATAAAATAAAATTAAAAGTAGAAAAAGATGGAGTTGTAGAAGTTGCAATTCTCAATAATGAAGATTATATTAAAAACGAAACCTTAACGCAAGAAATGGTGTTAGAAGATGAAGTAAAAAATGGTATAAAAATTGCTTTTGATGAAGTGAATACCAAATTATTAATTGAAAAAATTTAAAGGATGACTGACAATAAAATAAAATATTCAGATAAAGAATTACAAGAATTCAAAGAAATTATCTTAAAAAAAATAGAAACTGCTAAGGAAGATTTGGCATTGATACGTAGTGCTTATATGAATGATAGTAATAATGGTACTGATGATACTTCGCCTACTTTCAAAGCTTTCGAAGAAGGTTCTGAAACCATGTCAAAAGAATCTAATGTAAAATTAGCTATCCGCCAAGAAAAATTCATAAGAGATTTGAATAATGCCCTGTTACGAATTGAAAATAAAAACTATGGTATTTGTAGAGTAACGGGTAAACTTATTCAAAAAGAAAGATTAAAATTAGTACCTCACGCCACTTTGAGCATAGAAGCTAAAAGAATGCAGTAATAAAACGTTAAAAGCTTCCTCCTCCAAGACTTCGGGAAGGAAGATTTTTAATAGAAGACTCTATTCTCATTTTACCTAAATTTAGGAAAATGAATAAGTATAATAGAAAGTCTGTTAATCTTATCGAATATTTCATCAATAGCTGCTAAAACTCAATAATATTGTTATTTTTGTGACGTCTTAAAAAAGATTAAAAAAATCGAATGAAAAAAGCCATTTTAATTATTATAATTATACTTTTTTTAGACCAGTTAAGTAAGGTTTGGTTAAAAACCCATTTTGTTTTAGGCGAAGAAGTTAAGGTGTTTGGTTTAGACTGGTTTCGTATTCATTTTTTAGAGAATTACGGAATGGCTTGGGGTACAGAATTCGGAGGTAAAAATGGTAAGCTATTCTTAACCTTTTTTAGGTTAATTGCTATCGTTGGTATTGGTTATTGGTTATATAGTGCTGTAAAAGACAATGCGCATAAAATTTTGGTAATAGCCATAGCATTTATTTTTGCCGGCGCCTTAGGTAATATTATTGATTCTGTTTTTTATGGTATTTTATTTGAAGATAGTAGTGGTCAAATAGCTACTTTTTTGCCTGAAGGCGGAGGCTATAGCTCAATTTTTCATGGTAAAGTGGTTGACTTATTTTATTTTCCTATTATTGAAAATGCCGAGTTACCTTCTTGGATACCCGTAATAAATTTTAATTGGCCTGATTGGATTCCTTTTCTAGGAGGTAAAAATTTTTCTTTATTTGTTGATAGATACTTTACTTTTTTTCAATATGTATTTAATGTAGCTGATGCTGCTATTACCACAGGCGTAAGTTTATTACTAATATTTAATAAAAAAGTATTTCCTAAAAAGGAAGAAGAACCTACTGATCATATAGTACCACCGGTTGTGGTACAGCATTATGAAAAACCAAAAGTGTAAATAGTATTGAGGAATTAATTTCCTTAACTTCGCTAAGTGTTAAATACCGCATTAGAAATACAATTAAAAACACTACCGAGCCAACCCGGAGTTTATCAATATTTTGATAAAGATGATGTTATTCTTTATATAGGTAAAGCCAAAAATTTAAAAAAAAGAGTCAGTTCGTACTTCACTAAAAACCATGAAAATGGTAAAACTAGTGTTTTAGTAAAAAAAATTGCATCGATTAAACATATTGTTGTTGAAACAGAAATAGATGCCTTATTATTAGAAAATAATCTGATAAAAAAATACCAACCTCGTTATAATATACTTTTAAAAGATGATAAAACCTATCCTTGGATCTGCATCAAAAAAGAGTCATTTCCTAGAGTTTTTTTAACCAGAAAGGTCATTAAAGATGGTTCAGAATATTTCGGACCTTATACTTCTGTAAAAACGGTTAGAGCTTTATTATCTTTAATTAAAGAATTGTACCCGTTACGTACTTGTGCATACGATTTATCCGAAAAAAATATTCAAAACAAAAAATATAAAGTCTGTTTAGAATATCATATTAAAAACTGTAAAGGCGCTTGTGAAAGTTTACAAACCGAGGCTGACTATTTAGACGATGTAAAAGAAATCAGAAATATTATCAAAGGTAATTTTAAAAATTCTTTGAAAAAATTCAATGATTTGATGTTGCGATTTGCTGAAAATACTGAGTTTGAAGAAGCGCAAAAAATTAAAGAGAAAATAGATCTGTTGGCCAATTATCAGGTAAAATCTACAGTTGTTAATCCTTCAATTACCAATGTTGATGTGTTTTCAATAATTTCTGATGAAAGTTTTGCCTATGTCAACTTTTTTAAAATAAACAATGGTGCCATTATTCAATCACATACTATAGAAATTAAAAAGAAATTAGATGAAGGTGATGAGCATTTATTAGAATTAACCATTGTAGAGATTAGACAACGTTTCAATTCACAATCAAAAGAAATATATGTGCCTTTCAACGTGAATTTAGGTGACGCTATTAAAGTTACTGTACCAAAATTAGGCGATAAAAAACGAATTGTAGAATTATCATTGCGTAATGCAAAATATTTTAGGCAAGAACGGTTTAAACAGATTAAAATAGTTGACCCTGATAGGCATACCAATAGAATTATGGCTCAAATGCAAAAGGACTTAAGATTACCTAATGAGCCACGTCATATAGAGTGTTTTGACAATTCGAATATACAGGGTACACACCCTGTTGCTGCTTGTGTGGTTTTTAAAAACGGAAAACCATATAAAAAAGACTATAGAAAATTCAATATAAAAACGGTTGTTGGTCCAGATGATTTTGGTTCAATGGAAGAGGTTGTTCACAGAAGATATAAACGATTGTTAGAAGAAGAGCAAGAACTGCCGCAACTCATCGTTATAGATGGAGGGAAGGGTCAATTATCATCTGCATTAAAAAGTTTAGAAGTGTTAGGTTTGCGAAAAAAAATAGCCATTATAGGTATTGCAAAACGATTAGAAGAAATTTTTTACCCTGATGACCCTATTCCTTTGTATTTAGATAAAAAATCTGAAACCTTAAAGATTATTCAGCAATTACGTAATGAGGCTCACAGATTTGCTATTACATTTCATAGAAACAAACGAAGTAAAAGTGCCATTCAAACCGAATTAGAGCAAATTTCGGGTGTAGGTAAACAAACAGTTGTAACTTTGTTAAAGCATTTTAAATCTGCTAAAAGAGTTGCTGAGGCTTCAAATAAAGCATTGGAAAAAATTGTTGGTATTTCACGCGCAACCAAAGTGTATAATCATTATCATACTAAAGAATAATTAGTGCAAATTATGTTAAGAAACCTTCTTGTAATTATTATATTTTTTCAAGGGTATAGTATGCTTTCGCAAGATACTATTGTACAACAAAAAGATATAAAAGTAGGTCTGGTATTAAGTGGTGGTGGCGCAAAAGGATTTGCCCATATTGGCGTATTAAAAGTATTAGAAGAAGCCGGTGTACGAATTGATTATATAGGAGGTACAAGTGCCGGAGCTATTATAGGAGCATTATATTCGTCAGGTTATACAGCTTCTCAATTAGATTCTTTATTAACTGCATTAGATTATAATGAGTTAATGCAAGATAAATTACCTCGAAAGTCTAAATCAATTTATCAAAAAGAAAATGATGAAAAATATGCTTTTAGTTTACCGATAAAGAATAAAGCAATTGCATTACCCTCAGCAGTTTCAAAAGGGCAAAACTTTTTTAATGTAATGTCAAGGTTGACTGAGCATGTACACCATATTGATGACTTTTCTAAACTACCAATTCCGTTTTTCTGTGTGGCAACTAATTTAGAAACTGGAAATATTGAAATATTAGAAAAAGGATTTTTACCCGAAGCATTAAGAGCCAGCGGTTCATTTCCTACATTATTAGATCCGGTTGAAATTGATGGAAAGTTATTGACTGATGGAGGCGTGGTGAATAATTTTCCCGTTGATATAATGAAAGAAAAAGGAGTTGATATTATTATTGGGATTGATGTACAGGATAAGTTACTAACGAAAACTGATTTAAATACAGCTCCAAAAATTGTGATGCAAATTGTAGGGTTTCAGATGTATGAAGATGATCAATCAAAAATAAAAGAAACAGATCTGTATATGCACCCAGATATTAGCGAATACAATGTAGTTTCTTTTGATGCTGCAAAACAGATTATTAGTAAAGGAGAAGAGGTTGCAAGAAAGCAGCTGAGTTATTTAAAAGAAATAGCTAGTAAACAATCAAAATCTAAAAAGCTTTTTACTCATGGTATAATCCATCAAAAAGACGAAAAATTTTATATAAGTGAAATAAAAATTGCAGGAAATAAAAATTATACAAGAGAATATGTTTTAGGAAAGTTAAAAATTACTAAATCAGATTCTATCACACACAAAAAGTTTTACGAAGGCATTGATAATTTATCTGCTACAGAAAATTTTAGAAGTATTTATTATAAGTTTATAAAACAAAAAGATGGGGTAGAAATTCACTTTAATTTAAAAGAGGAAGAGGTCTCAACTTTTTTAAAATTAGGTGTTCATTATGATGATTTATATAAAACAGGGGTGTTATTAAACATTACATCTAAACATGTAATATTTAAAAATGATGTCTTTTCTGCAGATTTTATTTTAGGTGATAATATTAGATATAATATTGACTATTTTATTGATAATGGTTTTCATTGGAGTTATGGTATTAATACAAGATTTAATGGGTTTAATAAAAGTTTTTTTATCAATTTTGATGATCAGTCAGAAGCAATAGTAAAAACACCTATTGAATTTAATGATTTTACTACACAACTATTTTTACAAACCGATTTTAGTAAAAACTTAGCCTTGAGAATTGGTATTGAAGATAAGTTTTTAAGAGTTTTTACAGAAACTTTAGAGAATAATGAAATTTCAAAAAACTATCTTGATAGGAGTAATTATTTAGGTGCTTTTTTAAAATTGAAATTAGATACCTACGATAAAAGTTATTTTACCAAAAAAGGAGTTTTTTTAGATATAAATTATACAACATATTTATTTTCATCTAATTTTAATAATGATTTTACTCCATTTTCTCAATTGGACGGAAAATTTGGTTATGCAAAGACCTTTTTTGATAAGCTAACATTACACTATATTTCTGAAGCAGGTATTACAATAGGGAATAATGATAATGAAGTATTTGATTATTTATTAGGTGGTAATAATCAAAATTTTATAAATAATTTTATTCCTTTTTACGGATACGATGTAGCTGATCTAGGAGATAGAGCTTTTTTAAAATCTGCATTGACAGTTCGATATGAGTTATTTGAAAATAATTTTGTGTCCTTTACTGGAAATTTTGCAAGAGTTGATAATGACTTATTTAACAAAGGTGCAATATTTGATGATACAAGATCTGGTTATGCTATTGGTTATGGATTAGATTCTTTTATCGGACCAGTTGAAATAAAATATACCTGGTCACCAGATACCAATCAAAATTATTGGTTTTTTAATGTAGGTTTTTGGTTTTAACCATCCTTCGCGTTCCGCTTCGGCGGACGGAAATTATGGTGTTTGTGTAGTAAACTCCATTTAATACCTCGCATGCTTGCGTCCAATGTCATTAAGTTAAGGTAAAATATAACCCTTCCGTCTTATTCTTCGAATAAGCCACCTTCCCTTATTGAGGGAAGGAATTAGATTCTAACTATGAACCTGAGTTCGATCTAAGATTTAATTTACAGAATCCTAAGAAAAGGTGAGATTTGAAGTGTAAAATTA
>CAZHYX010000055.1:11798-13397 GCA_964536675.1 uncultured Flavobacteriaceae bacterium | reverse complement strand
TCAGCACCTTCTAATAATGTAGCATCTTATGAAGTGAGGGTTAGAAGAGTATCTGGAGGTGTAGCTTCCGATTATGTTCCTTTTTTAAGTGTTACTTCTTTTCCATCTGAATTTATGGTTAATGCCTCAAACCTTTCTACTGCTTTAGGTTTAGCTGTTCCTGATTTATTACCAGGTGATCGTTTTGATTTTGAAGGTACAAGTGTAGGAACAGACGGAACTGTAGTAACCTTTGATAATTTTGGACCTAACTTACAAGGTAATCCTGCTCAAGCACAATCGTATAGATTTAACACATTTATATCTTGTCCGTTTATACAAGCAGATGCATTAGGCACATATGTAGTAACAGTAAGTGGTGTTCTGTCTTTTCCTGCGGGTAATAACTTTGAAGTTGTGGCAGGATCAAACGCCAATCAAATTATTATGCTGAATCCTCATAATAGCCCTGACCCTGACGCGGTAGGTTATAATGTAGAAGTTGATGTAACACCATTCGGTATTGCAACAGTTGAACAGCAGTTTATATTTGATACTGATGCAACTGGCAATGCTGGATTTTTTGATACAACTGGTGAAGGTGATGGTTTTGTATTTTCTTGTGCAGGAGCAATTGTACTAGCATTAGACTATAATCTTACAAGGATTAGTGATGATGGAAGATTTACATTTGGATCTGACTTAGGCTTTACTGCTCAAAAATTATAATAATATTAACCGCTTTACTCTTTTATTTGAAGTAAAGTGAAATTTAAATTCTAAATTATGAAAAAAATAAATTATATACTCTTAACACTAATCATATCTTTTGGTATGACATCGTGTTATGATGATGATCCTATTAACAAATTTCCAACTCAAGGTTTATCTGATATCACTCTAAGTGTTGCGACAAGTAATAATTCTACTGGTGAGGGGTTTGCTGTTCCGTTTACAGCAACAATTCCTAATTCATTTTCATCTGATGTTACTGTAGAAGCTTTGTTAAAATTTGAGGGCGGTGAAGTAAGAAACTCAATTACTATCCCTGCAGGTTCCTCTTCTGCTTCTGGTATGATAAATATGCAAGGAGATGATGCTGTAGAGAAATTTACAGGACGTGAAGTAGCTTTAAGTCTATCTGGTTTAGCAGTATCTGATCCAGCAGTAGGTGATGCATCTGCCTTTAATGTAACTTCAAATGTTGTTGCTCTAACCTCTTATGATAGAATACAATGGCCTTATGGTGCCGATGTTATTGCAGGGAGAATGACAGCTTTATTTGACTGGGAAAACCCAGCCGGAAATGACTTAGATATGCTCATATTTAATGCAGATACTTTTGCTAATGTTGAAAGTGCAGCTTCTGGAAGTCGTTGGGAAACAGATATATTTGATGATACACATCCCGATGGTAATTATTTTATTGCCATTGATTTTTGGATTGCTTCTGGTGATATTCCTTGGAAACTTTTCTTTGTACATCCAGATCAAACTACAGTTTCTACTTTTGAAGGTACGTTTGTAGGTGCAAATAGTGGAGATTTTATTTTCCCATTAATCAATTTTACAAAATCAACTGATGGTGATGGTGTAGTATCTTATACTTTTTCTCAGCCA
>CAZHYX010000055.1:0-11698 GCA_964536675.1 uncultured Flavobacteriaceae bacterium | reverse complement strand
GGCGTAATTGCAAAAATTTCAGCTATTAATTTTTATGATTTAGAAGGCATTCTAGAAAAAAATCAAAGCAAAAATTCTTTATATCTACTTTTAGATCAAATTACCGATGTTCGTAATTTTGGTGCAATTTTACGTACTGCTGAATGTACAGGTGTTGATGCGGTCATCATTTCAAGTCAAGGTAGTGCTCCCATAAATGCCGATGCTATAAAAACATCTGCCGGTGCTGCATTTAAAATACCTATTTGCAAAGTAAACCACTTATTAGATGCTATCTATCAGCTTCAAGCTGAAAGTATTCAAATAGTTGCTATTACTGAAAAAACTGAAAATAACATTTATCAAGCTGACTTTAATAAGTCTACAGCCTTAATTATGGGTTCTGAACATAAAGGTATTTCGCCTTCTATACTAAAAATTGCTAATATAAAGACTAAATTACCTCTACTTGGTGAAATAGAATCATTAAATGTATCTGTGGCTTGTGGGGTGGCATTATATGAAGTAGTTCGACAAAGAGACACTAATTTCACAAATTAGCACAAATTAATCAAGTAATAAAAACGATAGTTATTCTTCCTCTTCTAAAACCTTAAACTCGTCCTCAACCCGTTGGACACCATGAAAGGTTGGAATGGGGTCATAATCTTCATCCTCCCAATCATATTGCAATGGTTGTGGTCCGTGTTTTCGGTATATAAAAGCGAATAATAATCCAACAATAAACCCTGATAAATGTCCTTCCCAAGATATTTCTTCTTTAGTAGGTAAAATATACCAAATCATACTTCCATATAAAAAAATCACTATTAAAGATACTGCAATTAGCCTATAATATTTACGGATAAGTCCACTAAATAAAATAAAGCTAAATAATAAATATACGATACCACTTGCACCTATATGATATGCATCTCGGGCAATAATCCAAGTGAATATACCGCTTAATAAAGTACCATATAACAGTATTTTAAAGGCTATTTTTCTGTAAAAATAGAATAATGATGTAAGTAAAATAAAAAGCGGAAGAGAATTATTAAATAAATGTTTTATTCCACTATGGATGAAAGGTGAAAATAATATACCTCTTAATCCTGAAAATGTTCTTGGGTATAAACCATATTTATTTAGATATAAATTATAGCTTCCTTCAATCCAAAAAACAATCCATAATACTAATACAAAGTACAGCGGAAAAGCAATTACTATTGTAGAAAATTTGAACTGTTTATGCTCTTCTTGTAAATTCATTCCTCTTCTAACCTCCCCTACTTCGACTTCGCTCAGCACAAGTTCGGGAAGGGAACTAGTGTAAGTTTTAAATTATATTTATCCTAACTATAGCAAAAGTATAACCATTCATTTAAAATAGTACATATTGTCATGATTAAATTAAAAGATTCAATGATTTAACAAATCAATGAATCAATAAATAAACACTTTGTTTTTCTATCTTTACGCCATGAATACACCATTAGCTGAACGAATCCGTCCAAAAAAATTAGATGATTATATTTCTCAACAACATTTAGTAGGTAAAAATGGCGCTTTAACACAACATATTAAACGAGGTGTAATTCCTTCACTTATTTTTTGGGGGCCGCCAGGTATTGGTAAAACTACTTTAGCAAATATTATTGCTAATGAATCTGAACGTCCGTTTTATTCACTTAGCGCCATAAATTCCGGAGTTAAAGATATTAGAGATGTTATTGATAAAGCCAAACAGAGCGGTGGTTTATTTACTACTAAAAATCCTATTTTATTTATTGATGAAATCCACCGTTTTAGTAAATCACAACAAGACTCATTATTAGGCGCCGTTGAAAAAGGGTTACTTTAATAGGTGCTAATACAGAAAACCCAAGTTTTGAAGTAATACCTGCCCTACTCTCTCGCTGTCAGGTATATATTTTAAACTCTTTTGATAAAGATGATTTAGTTGCTTTATTAAATAGAGCAATTAAAGAGGATAAAATTATCTCTAAAAAGAAAATTGAGTTAAAAGAAACTGATGCACTGATGCAACTATCTGGTGGTGATGCCAGAAAGTTATTGAATATTTTTGAATTGATTGTTAACTCTGAAGATGGTAAAGTTGTCATTACAAATGATAAGGTGTTAGAGAAAGTTCAAAACAATACTGTTAGATATGATAAAACAGGCGAGCAGCATTATGATATTATTTCTGCTTTTATAAAATCTATCCGCGGAAGCGACCCAAATGCTACTGTATATTGGTTAGCCAGAATGATAGAAGGTGGTGAAGATGTGAAATTTATTGCACGACGTATGTTAATCTTAGCTTCAGAAGATATTGGTAATGCAAATCCGACTGCTTTAATATTGGCAAATTCTACTTTTCAATCGGTGTCAATGATTGGAAATCCTGAATCGCGAATCATTCTAAGCCAATGTGCTATTTATTTAGCCAATTGCCCAAAAAGTAATGCATCATATAAAGCTATTGGTGATGCACAACAGTTAGTTAGAGAGACTGGCGATTTGTCAGTTCCACTACATTTACGGAATGCGCCTACAAAATTGATGAAAGATCTCGATTATGGCAAAAACTATCAGTATGCTCATAATTACAATGATAATTTTATAGACCAAGAATTTTTACCTGATGATGTTACCAACACTAAACTTTATGAGCCTGGTAATAACTCAAGAGAAAATAGTTTTAGAGAATTTTTAAAGAAGCGTTGGAAGGGTAAATATGATTATTAAAATGCCTCTAAAAACTTTCGCAAAGACGCTAAGGCGCAAAAAATCTTTTTTGATTAAAACTTAATATGTAATTCGTGTTTAATCAATTTATTTTCGTTGTAAAATTCTGCAAACCATTTATTATCTTGTTTAAAAACGATTCCGTTCTTATTCTTCAAAAAATAAAGGTCTTTCGTAGACGATTTTAATAATATATACATCACTTTTGGGGTGCTGTCAACAAGTTGAAACCCTAATGGGTTTGTTTGTGCGTATAATAAATTTGTAGCTTTTTCAATAATTGTAAAAGGTACATCTTGAGTAACTTCTTTTTCAGCTTCTTTTATTTTTTGATTTGGTAAAGCCACTTCCTCAACTAGAGGAATAACTTCTTCAACAACCTCAATAGGTACTTCTTCTACAGCGGTTTCAACGGTGACAGGAATCTCCTTTTTTACAATTTCAGTAGGATTTTCTTCTATTAAAACTTCTTTCTTTCTTGAAGTAACAGTCTTATTTGTAGGAGTATACCTATAATTTAATGAGGTGATAGATTTGAATGCATTCCTTAAGGCTTCTTGATATGCTTTTTTATAATCTTTTTGCTTGCTTCGCCCTTCATTGCTAGTATGAATAATTTCATTCTTACAATTTACCAATTCAATGACCAGTTTTGTACTAAATACACCTGAGTTATTTTTAACTTTGGTTATAAGACCTAAACATGAATTATTTGCTAATTCTTGTGATTTACTATCGCTATCAAATAATGTTTTAAATCCTTCTTTTTTAAATAAGAATTTAGTTAATGAGTTTAATTGATATTGGTCATCAAATTGCAAAAAATCATATTTTTTTGGTACAATCACATATTTATATTCGTTCAACGATTGCTGTGCGAATATGATATTTGAAATAATAATTAATACTAGAACTAATGATTTTTTCATACTCATAATTGAATAAATTTTAATAGTTTTTAAAGGTAAGTATAAATTTTTATACAAAGCACTATTCATCAAAAATCAAATTCATCCCAAAAAGGAAAGTTATTTTTTTTGAATTATAAAAATCATTATACCCTAATAAATTATCAGCATTTGCATACATATTAAACTTACCAATTTGAGTAGAAAATCCGAATCCTATATTTGAAAATGAATGTGAATCTGCTGTATAGGTAATTTTAGCCTTTAAAAAATTGGTCACACTTCTTCTATAATACAAAGTGGTTGCCAATTGTGGCCGTTTGGGTCTGAAAATAGTATAGAGTTGTATACCAATTTCATTTTTATAAGCTCTTTCTGAGGAATGGGGTGAAGTACTACAAGCAGCTTGTCTATAATGATTACCAAACTTATACTGAAATGCAGCATTTATTTTAGGTGATCTAAATGAAACATAGGTAGATTGTAAAGTGTCTATTGGAATCTGGGGATAAATATCATCTCCTATGATATCCCAATAATCTAACGTTTCGTTCGTTGGTGGATCAATTAAACCTATATCATTTACCTCAACATTTCCTTTTAATTTGTAGGTGGTAATATTTTTGGAATATGTAATAAAACCTACATCTAAAACACTTCCTAAAAGAGTCATATTATCTTTTAAATGATAGGTGAACCCTACATCAAGGCCCAATCCTAAATTACCTCCAAAAAGTATATTTTTTGCCGCGTCAATAACAAAATCTTTCTTTGAAGTTCCTGTAAATCCTGAACTATTAAATGTAACATCAACATCATTTAATAAATGTTGGTAGTTATTATTTTGATCTAACCTAGTTGAAATACTTCCCTTATTATTAAGTGATTGAATATTAAAAGCGCCTGAATAAATCTTGGCTCTTATACCAATATTTAATTTTTGATTTATTTTTCTAGAGATTCCTAAATGAAAAACGCCTATTATTTCACTTTTAAAACGAGCATCACTAATATCATGACTTTGATTTAAATCAATATTACCATTACCATCAGTATTACCTTGATAAAATAAAATTGCTAAACCTTTAGGGTAATAACTAATCAAATCAAATTCTTGATAAAAACCAAAGCTTAAATAATCTTTATCATTTTTAAGTTTAAAACCTAAATTGATAATATCTAATTGTTCATTTATACTTATAAAATCTCTTGAGTTTAATCTAAATAATATACTCTGTAGTTTATCTTCAATGTTTAATCCATCATTAGCAAACAGGTTACTAATTAAATTATTACTCGTACCAACATTTATATAAGCACCAGATAGAAAAGGAATACCAATATGTTTAACAAAACTGACTTCACCTCCAGGATTTTCTAATAATGATTGTGGAATTTCTTGAAATCCGTATAAAAATTGTTTGTTTTGAGCTGATATAGTTGTAATTAAAAATACAATAAAGAAAAATATATGAAAGGGGAACTTCATTTATAAAAAACGGTTTCCAATTATAGATATTGTTTAATTTCTATGAGGTTACTAACACTTACTATGTTATTATTAGTAGTCTCATTATGGATATTGAAAAAGATAGTTTGCATACCTATTTGTTGCGCTCCTATTATATCGGCTTCTAAATTATCACCAATCATCATACTGTTTTTTGATTCGGCTTTGGCAACTTCAAGTGCATAATTAAATATAAGTGGGTTTGGTTTTTTAACTCCTACACTTTCTGAAGTGATCACCTTATCAAAATAATGCAATATTTCAGACTTTTTAAGCTTTTTAAATTGTACTTCATCAAAACCATTGGTGAGGATATGTAATTGATATTTTGACACTAAATAATTCAACACTTCTATTGCACCATCAAATAGCGTATTATAATTAGATAAATTATCAATATATGTTTCAGATAGATGATGTATCATATCATCAGGTATTGCATACTCTAAACCATCAAAAGCTTCTTTTAGTCTGCCATATCGTAACTTACTTTTACTTATTTTTTCTTCTCTATATAGTTTCCAATATTTATGATTTATAGGGATGTAATGACTTAAAAAGTCATTTAAATTCACATCAATCTTACTTTGATTAAAAATAAATTCAAATGTTTTGGCCGAATTGGTTTCAAAATCCCATAAAGTGTGGTCTAGATCGAAAAAGATGTGTTTAATGCTCATGTATTGATAGGTATTTCGGTATTAAAAAGACGTTTTTTAAAAATGACGATATAAGATAAAACATATAGTATACCTATGGTCAACTTTACAACAACAATTAGTTCGAATACTTTATCAATAATAAAATAAATTACAACCTGTAATACTAAAAATAGTATAATTTGATATCCTGAATAATAATCACTTCTGCTGAATTTAAAAACCTTTTTATCAAAAAAATGAAAGGTTAGAACTAATAGAATATACGTAATTGCAGTAGTAACTGCAGCCCATTTATAACCATATAAGCTAATAAAAATATAATTTAAGATAATATTTAGTATGGCTGCACTTATTATAATTGTGCTTAATTTTTTTAATTGATTGGAAAATTTTAATCGCAACTCATAAAAATTTGAAAGCCCATGTATATAGGCTGCAAAAAACACAAAAGGCATTATGGTATAACCCACTCTAAACTCATGCCCTAAGAGAATAGTTGCAATATCTTTTGAAAAAAGACTTAAATAAGTAATGATAGGTAATCCGTAAACAATAAATGTTTTGATATATTTTTGAATTAAATCAATAGATTTATTAAAATTAGTTTCTAATTCTTTTAACAACGTAGGATTAATCGTATTAAAGAAAATTGTAACCAAAACAACCACTGATATTTGGCTTATTTTATACACTTGATCATAAATACCTACCGTTTCTAAATTACTTAACAAGTAAATGAAATATCTATCACTTGAGGTAATCACTAAAAATCCAATATTAATAATTAGACCTGCACTTCCATAAATAACTAATTCCTTTAAGTTTTCTCTTTTAATTAGTTTAACATTAAATGTTACTTCCGCCGGATTGATTATTACTAAAAATAGTATTGCCAAAACATCAATAATAGCCAAACTAGAAATCAGTGCGCTTATGTTTGCATCAAATTTAAAAACTAAAAATAAGGCAATTAGTATGCTCAAAAAAGCTTTAAAAGATTGAAAAATTGTATAAAATTTAGCTTTCCCTTTTAATCTTACAATAACCATATAAAATAGAAATAATTGATTAAAAAGTATTTGGAAAAAGGAATAGAATATCATTTGTTTAACCAAGGTGTTTTCTGCTACCATATACCAAGAGGCTGAAACCATTAGCAATACTATAAATGCAATTATATAAAGAAATAGTAAGTTTGAATATAAATTTTTTAGTGCTCTTTCAGCTTCATATTTGGAATAATACCTCCAAATACAAGAGCCTATCCATGAAAACAATAGCATCCCAAAATAAGTGAAAGTCAGGCTTACCAAACCTAAATATCCATATTCTTCTTTATTAAAATGACGGGTAAAAACAGGTGTTTTTATAAAGCCAATCAATAATGGTACAAATGAACCTAAAAAGTACCAGCTAAAATCTTTTAAAAAGGATTTATTAGTCATAATTACTTATACCTTTTCTCTTTCTGTTAAAAGTTTATCATAAATAGAAAATAATTTTTCTTCCATCACTGACCAGGCATATTTTTCTTCCACAGCCCTTATACCATTAAATTTAAAGGTATCGTATAGTTGTTCATTTTTTAGTAACTTTTTAGCTGCTTTAGCAACCTCTTTAGGTTGAGTAGCATCAACAGCAAGCCCAACTTTATCTTTTAAAATATAATCATTAATGTGCCCGAAATTGCTTCCTATAATTGGTAAACCCATTGCCATATATTCAAATATTTTTATTTGTAAAATGATTTTATGTGTTTCAATAGGTAAAAAAATACCTAAGCCTATTTTACTTTGGTTATAATAATTCACTACTTCATGATAAGAAACAGCATCTTTTAAAATTATATTATCTTTTAATTGATATTTTTTAATAAGTTGTTGCATTTCATCTTTTAACTGCTTTGAAAAAATAGTTCCTAAAAAAATCATTTTTATATCATCAATGCTTTGTTTTAAAATGCGTACAGCTTCAATTATGTTAATTGCACCACGAAACTTTGTAATGCCTCCACAATAAATTAAATCATATTCTTTAGGGACTTCATTTCTAAACTTATGTAAATAGGTGTAATTAAAAATAACACTTACCCTATTTTTAGGTAAACTTTTACTGAATTCACCTCTAATATTTTCTTCTGTAGTAATAACAAAATCATACCGTTTTGCACATTTCTTCTCCCAAGAATTTATGCAATCTGCATACAAGCTCACCAACCATTTCATCTTTGACTGACTACCAATATAATCTTTAATATTGACCGCAAAAGGATCATGTACATCATAAATAACAATAGGTTTTTGAACAAGTTGTTTTAATTTTTTACCAATTCTATTGATCCATAAATCATGAAAATGATATACATCAGCATTTATTACTTCTGCTTTTTTAAAAAGTTTTTTATAATTATTAGAAGGGTTTAAATTTTTAAGAATAAAGTTTAAATATCGGTTTTTAGAGAACGTTTTAACTTTTAAAATTTCATATTTGATTCCTTCTTTTGTTATCCCTTTTTTATTTTCATCTCTAATTAATAAATAATAAACATCATATCCCTTTTCTTTTAAAGGGACAGCCATTTTCCAATAAATTCTATCATCAAATAAATCGTGTTTATCTGCCAAAAAACATATTTTAATTTTCTCAATCATCAATTTGACAGTCTTTTTTCATTACTTGTTGTTTTGTATTAAAAATGGGTAATTCTATTATAATAATTTTTTAATCATCATTATCTCTTTTCTAATTTCAAAAACCGGATATGGTACATTTGTGGCTCCAAAACTCTTATAAAAATTACCTATTGAAGCTATTGATGATCCTTCAAAATCAAAAATATTTTCTGTTTGAGCATATTGTTTCAAAATCGAATCAATCATAAATGTGGTTGCTCCAATTTTCTTGCCCAAATTATTAGATGCTCCAAAAAGATAATAAATCCTATTTCTAAAATGAAGAAAAAAACCGCGAGCTACAATTTGATTATGCGCATATATGTTTCTCTGAAAGCCATATTTTTTACTTAAACAAAACTCCTGTAATTTATGTAACTTTTTAAATGATTCGTCTTTAATACTTAATAAAGGGAAAATTTCTCTATATAATTTAATTAATTCCTTTACATTATTTTTATCATCGAAATACAGTTTACTTTCGGTAGCTTTTCTAAGGCTTTTTTTTCTATCTTTTCTATAATTATTAAAAATACTATCATACGTTTTATTCAAATTCAACTCATAATTTATTTTTATCGATTTCCTATCATGACTTAAATTCAAATTTTGAGAATTAAAATTATAATATAAAATAGAAGGTGTTTTTTTCATGAAAGTGTTCATTAATTTTTGAGAAACTTCAGTTAAAGAAAACACACCTAACTGTTGTATCCAAGGGGCTTGATAAATATAATTAATACCATATTTTTTTCGTTTAGGTAACGGCATAACAGCCTGATAATCACCTAAAACCAATACATCCCAATTATCACAAACAATGTCTAAATACCAGCTATAGGCATAGATAAGTGTATTAACTGCAGTTGAAATACAATTATCATATTTATCTTCATCCAATTGACTTCTAGTTAAATACCGTATCATTTATCGAAAAGTAGCTATTTGTTTAAAAACATCTATATAGAGTTTTTTCCAACGTCTCCATCGTCCTTTATTACTTAATGTATCATTATGAAAAAGTGTTATGAAAGTGCCATCTACTTTTTTTACACCCTGAGCTAATCTCATTATGACCTCGTAAGCTCTTTTATTTGATAATTCTAAATAATCACGTAAAGTGCCGTCCATCACTGCAAAAGGGTAAATTTTTAAAGGTGTTTGAATTTCATAATCTAAATCGTAAAAATAAAATGGCGTACAGGTACTGGCTCTAAACCCGTAATGTGCTGCGTAACCCATTGTATAATCTTCATTCACCTCTAAGTTGACTAAATTTTGATATGTTTCGGGCATATCTAAACGCAAATAATGTTGTCTTGATTTTACAACAGGTCTATTTAAAATATTTTCTAATCGTAGTTTTTCTTTCTTTAACATCTCTTCATTTTTCATTGTAAAATAGGAAGGATGTAAACCTACATCTGCATAATCAGCAACTGATTTGATTAAAGATTTATACTTTGTATTTCTCGATGAAATATTTTTATCGAAAGTAGTATAATCGCCAATAGAAAAGAAAAAAATTGTATTGATATTGTATTGCTTTTGAAAATCAAGTAAGTCATCATAAGTATCAAAAGGGTCTTGTCTAAAGCCAAACAATACAAGTGTTCTCTCCCAAATATCTAATACTTTAAATTTTGTTAAATCATTAAAATATCCACCTATAGTTCTAACAATCCCTTTATGTTTATAGCTATAAGCTATATCAATATCAATTGTAGATAGATACTTAAATTCTCTTTTTTTAAACTGATATTCAGGAAACTTTTCTTTTAATAAAACTCTAAATTTATATGCCCAAATATCAATAAGTGGTTTCTCTAAAAAATTATGTTGATGGGCCAAGCTTTCTTCTGCAGGAAAACGTTCAAAATGGTCTTTTACATGGGGTAAATACTCTTCATATCTACTTATTAAATAAAAGGTGGCGGCAAAAATATCAAAAGGAACTGTTGCTACTTGACGTGATTGAAAAAAACAAATAGTATCACCCCATTCACCAATATGAATTTCAACATCATTAATACCTTGTTCAAATAACAAGTCATTACTTCTAATGAATATCTCATTTCCTAAAGGTTGTTTAGTATAAGATAATTTTAAATCGCCATGTGCAATAAACTCCTCTACTTTAGTTGTAAAGGAAATCGGTATATTTAAAATTCTAGTAAAAAAATGTTTAAAAGTATAGGTCAATCTTGGTGTAACCTTATGTGTATAAACTAAGAGCATTAATTAAATTGATTTTCCCACTTCCTAAATTTAAGGATAGTAGTAATTAACAAAATTTATTCTTTCCAAAAGCTTTCTTAAGCTTTATGGCTGAAGATCGAAGTTATATCTATAAAATTTAGAATGTATAATTGACTTTAGTTTTTAATCTTAATTCACTTTTGACACACACTTTAACTTCGGTCTTCTGTCTTCCTACCTGTGAGTAATTTAATAACAAATACCAATCTTCCTTTTAAAAATGAATGCATTATTACAATAAATTACTATCCGCAAAGCTAAAATACGCTTTTTCGGTAATTAACAAATGATCTAGAATTTTTATATCTAAAATTTTACCTGCTGCTTGAATTTTTTTTGTCAAATTTATATCAGATTTACTTGGCTTCAAACTATCTGAAGGATGGTTATGACATAAAATAATAGCAACCGCAGATAATTCTAGCGCTTTTTTAAACAAAATTCTAACATCTACCAAAGTTCCCGTAATTCCACCACTACTTAATTGATATTTATAAATAATTTTATTAGAATTATTGAGATATAATACCCAAAATTCTTCATGAGCCAACTCTCCAATAATAGGTTGCATAATTTCAAATACTGCCTTACTACTCGTTATTTTCGGTCTTACAAGTGCCTCTTCTAATCGACGTCTTCTACCCAATTCTAAAGCTGTAATTATAGTTATAGCTTTAGCTTCTCCTATACCTTTAAACTGAGTCAGATCATTAACCGAGAGTTTTGCTAACTCATTTAAATTATTGTTTACAAAAGTTAATATTCGTTTAGATAAGTCAACCGCACTCTCTTGTTTATTACCCGATCCGATTAAAATTGCAATCAATTCAGCATCAGAAAGTGAATTTTTACCTTTAAGCGCTAGTTTTTCTCTAGGTCTATCATCTTCCTTCCAGTTTTTTATTGAAAAGGATTTGGGTTTAGCGTTCATTTAACAAAATTTCTATAATGATT
>CAZHYX010000054.1:0-13472 GCA_964536675.1 uncultured Flavobacteriaceae bacterium | reverse complement strand
ATATATGACGGATAACGGCTTGCAGTTAAACCCATAGGTAAACGAGAATTGTCAAACATTTCTATCGCTTTTTTCATCAATCTATCATCACCATCAACACTTAAAGATACAATAGCTTCAATACGTGCGTCACCAACATATTGTAATTGTTCATAATATGGATCGATAAAACCTTCAACAGCAGAATTCCGTAAAGTGAGCCACGCTGCATTCCAAATATCTGTTAATACTTGATTATTGGTTTCAAATTTGGCATTTTCTTTAAAAGGATAAGCTGTATAAACTCCATAATAATCATCAATTATTAAGGGTTCATTTTTGGTTTCAATATCTAATTGAATAAAACGATAGGTTTTTTGCCCGATAGGTTTAAAACTTCTATTATTTCCACCATCTGCTTCAATAATATCATAATAGCCCAAAATATGTTTGCCTTTAACTATATTTCGATTTCCTTTTTTCCAATCTTTATCATACATCGCTTCTGAATAGGTCATTTTTATTGTACTACCCTTACCTCTTGAATAATAAATGGTTGGGTGTCCAATAGTATGATGTGTTTGGTCAATTAAAATATTAGCTTTGGTATTTGGAGGAATGGTAAGACTGCCTGTTCCTTTTATAAAATTATCAGTTGCTTGAACACCTTCACTTCTTGCTATTCTTCCAAAACGTTGTTGTGATTCTTCCATAAACGGAATTGTTCTAGGTACCAAGTACCAAGTGCTACCAAACAAGAAGCCACGACCTACAGCGAATTCTACTGTTCCTAATTTTGGAGCTAGCCATTTCGAATCATCAAATTCTATATTTTTCCAACCCCAAGGATGTTTTTTTGAAATCAACTTTTCTCCTGGACCAGCAGCATAATAACCACGTAAAGAATCACTTACAAATGGAATACTCTTAAAACCTTTATCATTTATTACTTTCCATTTAGATGCTTTTCCAGTATTCAAATTTACAGAGTTATTTTTGTCACCTTGCAAAATAAATGCTGTTTGAAATGTCATGGTAGATGCTTTACGGTATTCTCCGAAATTAACAACTTCAACAGCAATTGTATTTTTACTTGCTTGTAACTGATTAGCAATATCTAAGGTTTCATAACGATAATGGTTTATATCTCCAGAAGAAGGACCAGATATACGATATTCACCATTGATATACAAACGATAGCGATTATCGGCTGAAATATAAATGATAAACTTTTCAGGTTTTACATTTAAATTAAAACTCCGTCTAAACAAAAATTTTCGAGCATCTAACGTTGATTCTGTAGGGTGTGTTATCCATTGTGAAGTCCAGGCATGTTTTAGTTTGGTAAACTCTTTACCTTCATGGTTTATCTTTACATCAGATTCTTGCGCAAATATTGAGGTAATTTGAAGAAAGAATAATCCTACAATGATGAATATTAAATTTTGAATGTTCAATTTTGAATTTGTCATCTATTCAAGGTCTTTGGGTTTATTTTTAGTTATTTTAAAATTGTCATAATATATATATGAATCATTTTTTGGAGCCCAATCTGCTGTATTTCCTCCATGAAATGTTGAGAAATAAAACGAATCTATCTCACCTAATGGTGCTAATCTATAACGCACATTGGTTTCATTGGTAACTTTTTTACCATCTACCCAAACTTCCATAATACCATTAAATTTATCTGTATCATTCATTTTAAGATGCTGCGTTATTCTATACCATTTACTGGTTTTAAAAATTGTATCCATTTCAACGATGTCACCCCATTTGTGCTTATTATCCATATGGTAAAAATAGACAATCATTGCTCCTTTTTCTCGCCACATATAACGTGCACTCCATCCCTCACCTTTGCCAGGATGAACACCTCCTGTATATTTTCTACCTCCGCTTGTCAATCCAGGTAGTTTTCCGCCAAGAGCAAAGTCAAACCCTTCTTTAAATTTTACATAATACTCTAAATAGTATTCTTTTGATTTGGGAATTCGTCTATCAAATTGAATTCCTCCTTGTTTTGGACCTACTGCACCTTTAGGGTATTTTACTTTTAATACTTTTCCGTGTATTGAATCTTCTTCGATGGTAGCTTTATCTTCAATAATTTTCCAAACTACACTGTCAACATCTTTAATAAGATTTGCATCGGTATAGCTTCCTATTTTATTTTTTTCAAAATCGAGTAGAAAGACAATATTTTTATCGTCTAAATTGGTTTCTTCTGAAACATTGGTGTTATTAATTTTTGGTGAACAGCCAATGTTAATTAGGAGTAGAAGTATTAAAGCGTATTTTATTATTTTCATTTCTTCTTAATTTGTGTTATGTTCTTTTATAAAGAGATTTCTCGTCGCTCTTTCAGGCTCTTTCGGAATGACATAATCATTATTAAAGTTTTGTTTGATTTTAAATCATTTATTCCTTTATATTTAAATATTTAAACATAAACTTCTTAGTATTCTCTACTGCTTTTTTTGATTCTGGCAATAAATAATGACCTTGCCAAACGTGCCACATACCTTCATATACATCTAATTTTGTTTCAATATTGGCATCGTCTAATACTCTATACATTCTAATTGCATTACTTAAAAATATTTCTTTGCTACCAACTTGTATCAATGTAGGCGGAAAACCTTTTGAAAAATCTCCGTAAACAGGTGAAACATAAGGGTTTTTAAATTCATTTTTAGGAGCATAAGCCAACGCCGTATTTTCTAAAAAATTAGGATGTATCAAAGAAGGGTCGTTATCTGCCAACGTAAAATAAGTATCGCCTACTTTATCAATATCAGACCAAGGTGACCACAATACTAATACGGCAGGCATCTCTATTCTTAAGTCTCTCATTTTAAGAATACTTCCAGCGGAAAGTCCACCACCAGCAGAATCGCCATAAAAAGCAATATTCTGTGCATCATATTCTTGTAATAAGCCCTTATAAAATTGAACTACTTCATCAGTAATTTGTTGAAATTTAGCTTGTGGAGCTAAGGTATAATCAATCGCAATAATACGTAAACCAGATATTTCTGCTAAAGGTAACATAGACGCCAAAGTCATATCAGCTGATAAAACAACATATGCGCCTCCATGAATATATACAATTACTTTATCACTTTTTTTATAATTTTTTGGTTTGATATCAATAGCTCTTATTCCTCCAATAGTTATTGTATCAATTTTCGATTTGTAAAATTCTTTGATAGGGTTTAATCCGCTAAAAACCAAACTATCTATAAATATTTGAAATTTCTTCCATTCTTTATGCGGTGCATCTGCTTTTGGTGTTTGCGCAGTATTTCTATTTGAGCGTTTTCTTAACTTCATCATTTCTTGTGCTTCTTCAGAAATGGTTTTCGGAACATGAAATTCATCTTTTAAAGTTGACAACTCAAAACGTGATGTGACATTATTTTTTTGAAGATTCTTATCTACTTTTCCTTTTAAAATAATTTGACCTCTATCAGGAATAGCTTTAACCAACACATATTTATTTTGATTGTAACTAATCATTTTACTATCAATCCTTTTTCCATTTTGTGTTGCAGATACTGATGTCCAATTATTTGCCAAACGAACTTTTACAGTTAATGGAAAATCATAAATTTCATCTCGCATTTCATCAGTCAATCTAAAAGAAATGAAGGTGTCAGAAATTGAATCTGTTTTTAATGAATGTGTTGCATATTCCTGCGAATATTTAACAACATCAGGAAAAGTAGCTATCCAAATTTTATCTTCTTTTTCTTTAATATACTGTAAGAATTCTCTTGTTTTTTGATGAGCTTCATCAGAAGTAATATGATGAAAATGAGAACTTAACCAACCTCTATAATAATTGACACCTTCAACGGTATCTGTTTTAGTTAGAATAGCATTAAAGTAATAATCTCTAGAGGTTTTATCTCCATAAATATATTTACTTGAAACACTATTAACATGTTTAAAATCAATTTGATTGGCTTGATTAGGCCAACCGATTACATCTCTAATGGCAATAAACTTTTTACTTACTTCTATGGCATTTCCTTCTCCCCATGGATAGGCATAAGTAATACATTTTTGATTTGGAATCTGTTCTTCTATCTCGTCAATAGTAGCTTGTAAACGTTTTCTGTATTTTTTAATAGATGGATTTCGTTCTCCTTTTTTTGGATTTTCAAACCAGTTTCTATCATCGTGTCCTTGAACTGAATTACCTTGTTTTACTAATTCATTGAATAAGTTCCAGTTTTTAACATTGTATTTTTTATTAGCCTCAGTAATGACAAACCAAGTATATGGTAATTTGTATTTTTTTTGTAATTCTTGCCAAAATGGGATGTCTTGTTCGTTATTATCATCAATAGTTAAAGTAAATGCACTTAGCTTATCATCATTCCATAAGCAAACTGAAGCTTCTCCAATTGTTTGTGCCCAAACTTTATTTGTAATTTCAAATCTGTCGGTTGTAGTTGACTCAAGAATGAATTTATCTTGTGCGTAGAAATGTATCGAAGAAAATAAGATGCTTATAAAAAATATTTTTTTCATTTAATGTAATTTAAATTGTTGCAAAGAAATTGCCACGTCGTACCTCCTCGTAATGACATGAAGAGTTTTTTATTTAGGCACAAATTGCACTAATTCTCACTAATTTAGTTATATATCTTATCTATTTCACGAACTGTTTTGCTGTGGTAAAACTTTCAACTCCGGTCTTCTGACTTCTAACTACATACTATTTCCAATTCCGATTAAAACAGTAGAAAAAATAATTACAGCCAAGCCCAACCAAAGTGTTCGCATAGTTTTGTTAGATACGCCTTTCCATTCTTTAAAATACAAACCCCACAGTGTACTAAATATAATAATAAAAGCCATGTGTAAGGTCCAGCTCGCAAATTCATATTTTTCTCCTAAAAAAGTAGTTCCCATTCCGTAAAAGAAAAATTGAAAATACCAAGTAACACCACCCGCAATTGCTAATAAATAGTTTTTTGGTTTATTCGGAATATTTTTATCGGTAAAATCACTAAAGGTTCTATTTTTAAAACTCAATGCAACTGTCCAAATAAAATTGGTTAAAAACCCTCCCCAAAGTATCCAAACAATAACAGGATTATTTTGAAATATATTTTTTACACCTAACTTTAATGCTTCTTCGGCAATGGGTTTTCCTGCTGCTAACCCGAATGCAAAACAGGCACTTAAAATTCCAGATACAATGGCTATAACCATTCCTTTTGAAAGGTTAAATTCGGCAACAGCTTCTTTTTGTTGTTCAGTATTTAAGTCCTTTTCTTTAAGTACGCCTGCTTTTCCAGCAATGGCAATTCCTATGAGACTAACCAATACACCTATTAATACTACAATACCTCCATTTGTTTGTAATAATTCTGAAAAAGTTCCATAATAAATAGGCGGAATCAAAGTGCCAAATGCTGCTGTAAAACCTAGTGCTACTGCCATCCCTAAACCAATACCTAAATAACGCATTGACAATCCGAAAGTTAAACCACCTATTCCCCAAAGCATTCCAAAAAGAAAGGTATAAAATTTTGTTTCTGAACTTGCTGCTGATAAAACGTCTAATAAGTTTGGTACCGTAAACCATGCCATTAATATTGGAGCAACTATCCAAGCTGCTACTCCTAAGACTAACCAAGATGTTTCCCAACTCCACTTTTTAATGAGTTTAAACGGAATATAAAAACTACCAGCAGCTAAACCGCCAATTGCATGTAGTAATAATCCTATAAGTGCTCCCATAATTTGGCTCATCTTAAATCCTTCCCAAAGGGAAGGACTTTTAAATGTTTCGTTTTTAAATTAATATTATATTATCATTCTTTGTAATAATCTCTTTTAAGCCGCTTCAAAGTCTTTCTTTAATAAATTATTCGCTAATTTCAATGCTGCTTCTGTAAACGGATTAGCATTAGATGCTGAAACTGCTCCTTCTAATTCAAAAATATTCTTTGCTCCAGATAATACTGTCGAAACTCCTTTTTGATCTAATACCCATCTTAATGCTGCTTGTGGCATACTTGTAATATCATCTCTCATCAAAAATTTAAACGCATTTACTTGATTAGCCCTTTCTGTAAGCTCTTCTTTTGAATAACGCGCATTCAAAGTTCCTTCAGCAAAGACAGTTTCTTTAGTAATGTTTCCTGATAAAAATCCGTTTGCTAAACATTCTCTTGCAAAAACTCCGATAGGATATTTTTGTAACTCTTCAATTAATTGTTGTGACTCTCTATTCATTAAACTCAGTACTACTTGAATCACATCAATTTTATTTTCTTTAGCCCAAAGGCGCGCCATATTTTCAGTTTGATGAAACATAGAAATAGAATGTCCTACAAAACGAACTTTACCTTGTTTTTTTACTTGTTCAAGTCCTTCCCATACATCATCTTTTATCTCATCTGGAGAGAAAGGGGAATGAAAGAATAATACATCAATATAATCGGTTTGTAAGCGTTTTAAACTTTCTTCAACAGAGTCAATTACTCTCGTTTTATAAAACAATGATCTACCTCCTTCAATACATGGATTTCTACCAAATTTTGATGAAATATGTACTTTATCTCGTTTCCCTTTTAAGGCTTTTCCTAATACAATTTCTGCTACCCCATCCTGTTTGTCTGTTCCGTATTGTGGTGCTGTATCAAAAATATTGACTCCCATGTCAATTCCTGCATGTATGGTATTTATACCTTCTTTTGGCAACACCTCCATATACATTATTGCCAAAAGCCCAAGTACCTAAACTAATTTCACTTATATCTAAACCTGTTCTTCCTAATTTTCTGTAGTTCATTTGTTAAATTTCTCGCAAAGGCGCTAAGGCACCAAGCTATATTTTTTAATTATTTATTTGAATAAAAATTTCTCTTTTAATTCTTCTATCCTTTTAGAAGCATTCTTTATAAATGCTTTAGTTATTTTTTCTCCATGAACTACTGTTGACGGTCTTGGGTCTTCTCCTGAAACGGCGTCAATTTCTAATGTTATCTCTCTATCTTTTGGCAAACTATTTAAATCTACCGTTTCAGGCTCATAATACAACTGTATAGAAGTTTCGCCTAAAGCAGAATGATTGGCAACTAATAAATCATCGGGTAAAATATCAAACTCTGCTAGACTCCAAAAATAGTTCTTAGGATATTTTTTATTGAATTCATCAGCAACATCTCTCAAAATTTGAAGATGAGGCTCACCAGCATGACCAGATAATAAGATGATAATTTTGAAGTTTTGCTCCACAAATTGTTCAAAATATTCTTCACATACCAATCGGATTAATTTTTCAGAAAATTCAATAGAATGCTTTGGAAAATCTACTCCCGGATAAGACTTAATTAAATTTGCTGCTAAACTAATTGGCGGAAAAACCAAGCCACCTACTTCTTTAGCCAGATCAATAGTTAAATGATATGCTTTATGGGTATCTAAACCTGTGGGATTATGATTACCATGGTATTCAATTGCTCCCCAAGGTAAATAGGCAATAGGAAATTTATTTTGAATTACTTCAATTTGAACGGGACGCAATCGGTCGTAAAATCCCCAATTTGAATTCATGCATTTTTTATTTATGGTAAATCAAAGGGTTTAGCACTTCATTATTCAATAGATCTCCTATTTTTAAAGATTTAAAATAGTCGTCTGGTAAGACATTTTGTTTTCCGTTAAAAGTACTACCATCCGGCATAAAAGCACAGGTCATAGCACTACGTGTATTCTGAGTCATATTAACTCCCGCAGCATGAATAGTAAGCCCGTTATGAAATGAACAACTCCCGGCTTTAATAATAGATGGTACAGGTTCTTTAGTTCCATATTTGGAATATGTATTAAAAATATCTCCCATATTAGCGCCAATTCCGGGTTCAATAAAACCGGTATCTTGATTTGATTCAGGCATAAAATATAAACAACCATTTTGTAATGTAACATCTTCCAAAGCAATCCAAATACTCAATGCTTCTCTATGGCTAAATGACCAAAAAGGAGTGTCTAAGTGCCATGCTGTAGGATTACCCCAAGGTTGTTTTACCAAAGATTGATCGTGCCAAACACGAATACCATCAACTTGAGCTAAATCAGCAGCCATTTTACCAATACGTTTGTCTAACATTAATTCTTTAACATTCTCATCTGTCATCCAAAGATTAATAATTTGAGTAAAAACTTTTCCGAAATAATCAGCATTATCATTAATACCATCATCTTCACCTGATTTCACTTTAGAATGAGGGAATTTTGTTCCTTTTCTATTTGCTATTGCTTTATCAATAGTTGTTTTCCAATGATTAACTTCTTCTGAAGTTAGAAAATCATCAATAATTAAGAAGCCATTTTTTCTATAGGATGCAATTTGTTCTTGAGATAAGTTATGATTCATGATATAATGCTATAAAAATAAGTTTTAGTGTTAGAAAACAGTAATTCTCTAATATAGTAAGAATTACTATACAATAATAAATTTTTATCAAGAACGTATTATCCTGTGCTGTCCTGTTTATTATGAAGTCTCTCTACTATTCTGAATTATTGATGACTTTCTAAACACAATTTAAGTAGACATTATGATTTCTCTAAATTTATCTAGCATTACGCTTTAGAAAATTTATTACTCCTGAGACTTCTAGGAGAAACTTATACCAACCTAAGTTTGTAGAAATATTAAATTATACAGCAATATAAAATTAAAGTTGGTATTACATAGAATTTCTATCAATAAACTTAAAAATATTTTTATGTTTTTCTTTTACATTTTTCAGAATCATTTCAGCAGTAGTTTTACCCATGATTTTAAAATCAGTACTAATTACAGTAATACCTAACAATTCTTTTAGGGGCGTATCATTATAAGAGATAATACCAATTTCTTTACCTAAAATCATTTCTTTTTCTCGAACCTGTTTTACAAGATTAACCAAATCCATTTCTTCAATAGTAATAAAACAATCCATAATTTCTAACTCCATATCATCATAGACTTCATCTATAATTTCGAAATCAAAAGAATGTTCTACGCAAAACATTCTAAAACCTTGAATAATTTCTTTAGGGTATGGATATACCGATTTTGTTGGATACACCAAAATTATTTTTTTATATTTTAATAGCTTTTCAATTCCATCGTTTAAAGCATTGTAAATATCTAATTTAAAGTCTTGAAAAACGTTTATATACTCTCCTGATATCTGAGGTAAATACTTATCTAATAAAACTAATTTATTTTTAGGAATATTTTCAATAGCCTTAATTACATTTTGAGAAGACTCTACGTGTTTTAAATCTTGATTTTTGAAGTGTGGCATAATAACATAATAATCATAGCCTCCAACTTTCTTTTCTATTTTGTTTAAAAAAAGAGATTCGTCACAGTGATAAATAAATAAATTGACCTGAGCATTAACACCCATACTATTTACAAAAGAATTATAAATTTGCATTTTATATGAACTCAACTTATTGACTAAAAAAAACACATTAACCTTTGAAATAAAGTCAGTTTTCGCAGTATAATATCCTTTTCCTTTAACTGAAATAATTATTTTTCTTTCCTTTAATTTTCTATATGCTTTTTCTACAGTATCTCTAGATAAATAGCAATCTTCACTCAATTCATTTATCGAAGGTATTTTTTCACCTATTTTAAGGTTTCCATTAGATATTTCGCTTATAATTGAATCTACAATTTGCTTATATTTAGGAACTCTAGAATTATCGTTAATTATTATTGGGATTTTCATTTTAGAATCTCTGAGTGAAAGGTTCAAAATTCTTTTAAATAATTAAAAAAATATACCTTTACAAATATAATAATCTATTGTTAAATTTACACAAAAAATAAATATACTTAATCTATACAACAGTACACCACAGGATGCAATTTTACTTCAGTAAAAATATTTTTACTATTCATAAATAATATCAAGTATTCAATGACAAACTTAACAAAAACTTTTAAACATGTAGATTATCTTTGGGATACTAAAAAAGTAGCTGAACTAGAAAGTGATGAAGTGGCTCTATTGTTATATAGGTCAAATCTGTTAGGTGCAGATTTAAGAATAACTAATTATGGCGGAGGTAATACAAGTTGTAGAACTATAGAGAAAGACCCTTTAACAGGTGAAAATATTGAAATAATGTACATAAAAGGTTCAGGAGGTGATATAGGAAGTCTTACCAGGAGTGGTCTTGCCGGATTATATGTTGACAAATTACAAGCTCTAAAAAATGTATATAGAGGTTTAGAATATGAAGATGAAATGGTAGGTTTATTTAATCATTGTATTTATGATTTAGATAGTAAAGCACCTTCAATTGATACACCTTTACATGGATTATTACCTTTTAAACACATTGATCATTTGCATCCTGACGCTGTTATTGCAATTGCTGCAGCAAAAGATAGTAAAAAGATTACTAAAGAGATCTGGGGAGATACTATGGGTTGGGTGCCTTGGCAACGTCCTGGTTTTGATCTAGGTTTACAACTAGAGAAATGCTTAGCAGATAATCCCGGAATTAGAGGGTTAATTTTAGGTAGTCATGGATTATTTACTTGGGGTGATACAGCTTATGAATGCTATATAAATAGTTTAGAAGTTATTGAAATGGCTTCAGAGTATATTGAAAATAAAGTGAAAGACAAACCCATTTTTGGAGGACAACAATTAAAAAGTCTACCAAAAAAGGATAGAGAAAATAAAGCTGCATTAATTGCTCCATTATTGCGAGGTTTATGTTCTAGTGATAAACTAATGATTGGTCATTTTACAGATGATGAACGAGTATTGCAATTTATAAACAGTAAAGACCTTACAAAACTTGCTCCTTTAGGTACTTCATGCCCTGATCACTTTTTAAGAACAAAAATTCAACCTTTAGTTTTAGACATAAATGCAGAAAATGATTTAACCGATAGAGAATCAATACTAAAAAAACTTATTCCGGCTTTTGAAAACTACAGAAACGAATATATAGACTATTATAATACCTGTAAACATAATAATAGTCCAGCTATTCGTGATGCAAATCCTGTGGTAATTATTTTCCCAAGAGTAGGTATGTTTACCTTTGCAAAAAACAAACAAACGGCACGTGTAGCCAGCGAATTTTACATCAATGCTATTAATGTAATGAAGGGCGCTGAAGCTATTTCGGTCTATACTTCTTTACCCCGTCAAGAAGCTTTTGATATTGAATATTGGTTATTAGAAGAAGCTAAATTACAACGCCAACCTGCAGAGCAACCACTTTCGCGTAAAATTGCCTTGATAACCGGTGCAAGTGGTGGCATAGGTAAAGCAATTGCAGATAAGTTAGTGTTAGAAGGAGCCAATGTAATATTGACTGATTTAAAAGAAGAAACTTTAAATAAAGCTTATAAAACTTATAAAAAGGATCAAGTTACTACGGTAGTTTGTAATGTAACCAATGAAGATTCTATAAATAATGCATACAAACAAGTTTGTTTAGATTTTGGTGGTGTAGATATTATTGTACATTCAGCAGGATTGGCAATTTCAAAACCTTTAGAAGATACAACTATTGATGATTGGGAATTATTACAAAATGTAATGGTAAAAGGTCAGTTTTTAATTGCCCAAAAAGGTGTTGAAATTATGCGAAAACAGAATGTCGGCGGAAATATCATAAATATTGCCAGCAAAAACGGATTGGTTTCTGGACCCAATAATATTGCCTATGGAACGGCAAAAGCAGCTCAACAGCATATGACCCGTTTACTAGCTTCTGAAGTGGCTAAAGACAAAATTAGAGTAAATACTATAAATCCTGATGGTGTTATTGTTGGTAGCAAAATTTGGGAAGGTGATTGGGCTGAAGGTAGGGCAAAATCTAATGGAATTTCTGTTGAAGAATTACCTGCATTTTATGCGAAACGTAATTTGTTAAATGAAATTATTTTACCTGAAGATATTGCAAATGGAGTTTTTGCTCTTGTTGGTCTTTTAGATAAAAGTACGGGCAACACAATCAATATAGACGGAGGTATGCCTAATGCGTTTGTAAGGTAAAGGGAAGTTTGAAGTACGAGGTTAGAAATACAAATTAATAATACAAATGTCATTTCAACGTAACTACAAAGGAATAATGATAAATCTCTTAAATCAAGATAAACTAAAGGAATGCTAATAGAACAACAACAAATAGCCGATTTCAATATATCTTTAACAGATGGTTTAAAAAACGAAATAGCTTTTTTAGGGAACAGACTAGACAAAAATGGAATAAACATAAAAGATGTCATTCAGAAATTAGTAGATTTTCAAGTTGCAATTCCAAGTTGGGCATTGGGTGCCGGTGGTACCCGTTTTGGAAGATTCTCGTTTGGTGGTGAACCCTCTTCATTAGAACAAAAAATTGATGATATCGGTCTTATACATAAATTAACACAAACAGCCGGAGCAATTTCTTTACACATTCCTTGGGATATTCCTAAAGATTATAACGCAATTAAAGAATTGGCAAGTTCTCATAATATTATTTTTGATGCAGTAAATTCTAACACATTTCAAGATCATTCAAACGCTAAAGAAAGTTATAAATTCGGTTCTTTATCAAATATAAATAAAGCTGTTCGTGAACAAGCGATTGCGCATAATATAGATGTTATCAATATTGGAAATAAACTAGGGTCAAAAAGTATTACTGTTTGGCTTGCTGATGGTTCTAATTTTCCTGGGCAAAACAATTTTCAAACTGCATTACAAAATACACAAAACTCATTACAAGAGATTTATAAAACATTACCAAGTGATTGGAAGATGTTTATTGAATATAAGCCTTACGAACCTAATTTTTACAGCACCGTAATTCGAGATTGGGGCACTTCACTCCTATTAGCTGAAGGTTGTGGTGATA
Source organism: uncultured Flavobacteriaceae bacterium (assembly GCA_964536675.1). Lineage (GTDB taxonomy): Bacteria > Bacteroidota > Bacteroidia > Flavobacteriales > Flavobacteriaceae > Aureibaculum. The sequence goes on along the minus strand of CAZHYX010000054.1, from coordinate 590 downwards.
AAGCATATACCTTAGTAGATTTAGGACATCATTTACCAAATACAAATATTGAACAAATTGTTGCTACATTAATGATGAAAGGAAAACTTGGTGGTTTTCATTTTAATGATAGTAAGTATGGAGATGATGATTTAACTGTTGGCTCTATTAAACCCTATGCACTATTTTTAATTTTTAATGAATTGATTTATGGTATGGAAAATAATAAAAATAATCCTGATTTGGCATGGATGATAGACGCAAGTCATAACGTTAAAGATCCTTTAGAAGATTTAATACAATCACTAGATGCCATTTTAATTGCTTATGCACAAGCATTATTAATTGACCGTAAAACACTTAAACAAGCACAGCAAGAAAATGATGTAACTAAATGTCAGGAAATTTTACAAGATGCTTATCGTACAGATGTTCGCCCATTAATTAGGCAAGCAAGATTACAATCTGGAGGAGTTATAGATCCTATAGAAGCGTACAGAAAATTTAAAGTTCGGAGTCAATTAATTAAAGAAAGAGGAACAAGTAGTGTAGCTACTGGATTATAAAATCCCATCCTCGCCTTCCCAATGGGAAGGAGAAAAGATATATAA
>CAZHYX010000053.1:0-13501 GCA_964536675.1 uncultured Flavobacteriaceae bacterium | reverse complement strand
TTATTTTAGATTGATTTAAGGGAAGTTTTCCAGTATCTATACTTGCTCACAACGTAGGAATATAGTTAGTATTAACTATATATCTCTTATGTCCGCAAGTTATAGTTTTTTCTTAATTTATTGCAATTACAGTAGGGCTTTTAAATTATGTAGCCGTTATTAACCGTTAAAAACGGATAATATCTTAATGTATTATCAAACAAATTGTTTTTTTAAATTTTAAATCTTTAATTTTGAACTTTAAATTTTTTCAATATCAAAAAACTATTTTTACATATCATTTTTGTTACCGTACTATTTTTCTCGCAGATGAGTGTTGCCTCATTTATTTTAATTCCAATGGATGACCTAAGTCAAGAAAATCATTTAAAAGCTTACGGAATTGTTTTTTATTCATTACAAAGAGGCAATAATGTAAAGTGGTTATTAAATTATAAAGGTGGTTCTTTCTTATTAGAAGATGTTGAAGATTTCAGGAATGAATGTAAAATTAGAGGGGTATCTTATGAAGTAATTTCTGATACTGAAGCCTTACAAATTTTAGAACAAATTGCGAGTCCTTCCCAAAATATGGAAGCCGTCATTTTAGAAAAAGCACCTAAAATTGCAGTATACTCTCCTAAAGGTAAAAAACCCTGGGACGATGCAGTTACAATGGTATTGAATTATGCCGAGATACCTTATGATGTTATTTATGATGAAGAAGTATTACAAGATAAATTAGTATTATACGAATGGTTACATTTACATCATGAAGATTTTACGGGTCAATATGGTAAATTTTATGGTGCTTATAGAGCAGCACCATGGTATATTGAAGCAAAACGAGATGCTGAAGATTTGGCCAAAAAACTGGGTTATAACAAAGTATCACAGCAAAAATCTGCTGTTGCTTTAAGGATTCGAGATTATGTGATTGGAGGTGGATTCATATTTGCAATGTGTTCTGCTACTGATAGTTTTGATATCGCTTTGGCGGCTGAAGGTGTTGATATTTGTGAAGCGATGTTTGATGGAGACCCTTCAGAGGTAAACTATCAAAATAAAATAGATTTTTCAAACACCTTTGCATTTACAAATTTTGAATTGGTTAGAAACCCTATAGAATATGAATTTTCGTCTATTGATATGACACGTAAACGTAAAATACAACGGACAGAAGATTACTTTTCACTACTAGAATTTTCTGCAAAATGGGACCCTGTCCCCACCATGTTATGTCAAAATCATACGCAATTGATTAAAGGATTTATGGGGCAGACAACAAGCTTTGATAGAAATAGTATAAAACCAACCGTATTGGTCATGGGTGAAAATAAAACGAATGGCGAGGCTCGTTATATACATGGTGTAAAGGGTAAAGGTATGTGGACTTTCTATGGTGGCCATGATCCTGAAGATTATACCCATAGGGTGGGAGACCCGAAAACCGAATTAGACCTGCATCCAAATTCGCCAGGTTATCGATTGATTTTGAATAATGTGTTATTCCCAGCCGCAAAGAAGAAAAAACAAAAAACTTAAAAAAAGGATAAAGCGCAGAGCTTGTAGAAGCACATTGGAGTTCTCTGCTTTATAAAACTGCTCTAAGACAAATATATCGCTTTTTTTTATTAAATATAAACCCTTAAATTATTTATAATTTAAGGGTTTAACAATTACTTCGAATTTTATGAAATCGTATAATTATAATTTAATTATTAAGATTCTATCTTACCAATAATAATAAATATCAGCTGACAGAATACCGTTATCTAATCTAAAAATCCTAACCATTTAGAAGCAATTGTAAGAAGCACAATAACCACTCCAAAAATAAATAGTACTTTAATTAATTTATCCCAAAAACGATTATCATATTTGGTAGTTCCTTTTTTTTCTCTACTATTATAACTAAACATACTTTATATAATCTTTCTAATTTTTAGCTAATTTACTTCAATGTTATAATTTATTATAGAGTTAGATTCAATAAGGGGAAAAATCCCCTGTAAAAAAAGGGGAAAAATCCCCTTTGTATTTTTGACAATATATTTGTATAGTAAATCGAATTTAAGATTAATTTGGTATGAGTATATTTGTAGTAACCAAAAAATAATATAAAAATGCCAGAAACAATTTTTAGCATTCTATTAGGAATAGGCTTAGCTGCCTCAGTCGGGTTTAGAATTTTTGTACCATTATTTGCATTGAGTATAGCATCATATTATAATATCATTCCACTCAACGATAGTTGGCAATGGATTGGCAGTACAACTGCCATGATTACATTAGGAATAGCAACTATAATTGAAATAGGAGCCTATCTGATACCTTGGCTAGATAATTTATTAGATACTGTTGCAGTTCCTTTAGCAGCGTTGGCAGGAACCGCAGTTATGTTATCTACCATGGCTGATTTAGACCCTGTTATTACTTGGTCATTAGCAATAATTGCTGGTGGTGGTACTGCAACTGCCATCAAAGCATCTACAAGTACTACTAGATTGGCTTCTACAGCAACAACAGGTGGTTTGGCAAACCCAATAGTTTCAACAGTTGAATCTGGTACTTCAATAATCATGTCAATTCTAGCATTAATTGCTCCAGTATTGGCTATTATTTTTTTAATTATTATACTTTGGTTATTTTTTAAGGTATTTAAATGGTTTAAACCGAAGAAAGAAGTCTTCGATAAGTAGTAAAATTTATTTTAAAAATATAAATATTTACTGAATAACTTAGTAACTCAATAACAAATAAGCATATTTTTCTTTTTTAATTTCAGATATTTGCAATCGTAAATCGAAATTAATAAATCTTCAATGGCACAAAAATCAAGCATACCAAAAGGAACCAGAGATTTTTCATCTACAGAAGTAGCAAAACGCAACTATATTTTTGATACGATAAAGCTGTCATTTGAAAATTTCGGATTCCAACCTATTGAAACACCTGCCTTTGAAAACTCATCTACCCTAATGGGAAAATATGGAGAAGAAGGTGATAGATTGATTTTTAAAATCTTAAATTCGGGAGATTTTTTAGCTAAAGCAGATGATGATTTGTTAAAAGAAAAAGCAAGTCAAAAGGTTACTTCTCAAATCTCAGAAAAAGCACTCCGCTATGACTTAACTGTTCCTTTTGCACGGTATGTTGTGCAACATCAAAACGAGATTATTTTTCCGTTTAAACGTTATCAAATGCAACCTGTCTGGCGTGCAGACAGGCCTCAAAAAGGGCGTTTTAGAGAATTCTATCAATGTGATGCAGATGTGGTAGGGAGTAATTCTTTATGGCAGGAAGTTGAATTTGTCCAATTATATGATGATGTGTTTACCAAACTTGGTTTAACAGATACAATCATCAAAATTAATAATAGAAAGATACTTTCTGGAATAGCAGAAATGATTGGTGCAAAAGATAAACTGATTGACTTTACAGTTGCATTAGATAAAATAGATAAGATTGGTATTGAGGGTATTACCAAAGAAATGCTCAGTAAAGGTATTACCAAAGAAGCCATTGAAAAACTGAAACCTTTATTTAGCCTTAACGGAACAAATAAAGAAAAGTTAAGCCAGCTGAAAGGGATGTTAAAAAATTCCGACGAAGGTTCTCAAGGTGTTGATGAGTTGCAATTTTTAATAGAAAATGTAACCAAATTAGGCTTACAGTCATCTAATGTGCAGCTTGATGTAACCTTGGCAAGAGGACTCAACTATTATACAGGCGCCATTTTTGAAGTGGTAGCTGATAAAGTGAGTATTGGTTCAATTGGTGGTGGTGGTAGATATGACGATTTAACAGGAATATTTGGTTTGAAAGACATAAGTGGTGTTGGTATATCTTTTGGTTTAGACAGAATCTATTTGGTATTAGAAGAATTAGGTTTATTTAATGAAGTGGTATTACCTAAACCAAAGGTTGTCTTTTTAAATTTTGATAAAGATACTCAGTTAGTACAACTAAAAGCGATTAAAATATTACGCGATAATAATATAAAATGTGAACTCTATCCTGATGTTGCACAGAGTAATAAACAACAAAAAAAACAATGGAAATACGTTACCAATCGTACTATTGAATATGTAGTTTCTAATGTTAATGGTGATAGTTTCACATTAAAAAATATGATTAATGACGAGCAAAAGCAATGTACTATTGAAGAATTGCTCAAAACAGTAAAGAATTCGTAATTTTGTATCAGTTTGTCATTGCGAGGACGCAGGACTACCTGTGCTGAGCGCAGTAGAAGTATGGCAATCTGTTTGGTTTAAAAGATTAAATAATTAAACAACTATTATGTTTGAAGGAAAAAATGGTAAGTGTATAGAAGAAATAGGGGAGAACCACATCCCAACATCAGCTGAAACACCTTTGCGTGATGATGCTTTTGCTATTTCTGATGAAGATAAGATACAGTCAATTGAAGAAGACGTAGCGCATATATTACACACATTAGGAATGGATTTAACTGACGATAGTTTAAAAGGTACGCCACGTAGAGTAGCAAAAATGTTTGTTAAAGAAATTTTTGGAGGCTTAAATCCGAAAAATAAACCAAAAGCTTCCACATTTGATAACAATTATAAGTATGGAGAAATGTTGGTTGAAAAGAATATTACAGTCTATTCTACTTGTGAACATCATTTACTGCCTATTGTTGGTAAAGCACATGTTGCTTATATTTCTAATGGAAACGTAATTGGTTTATCAAAAATGAATCGTATTGTTGATTATTTTGCCAAACGCCCACAAGTACAAGAACGTTTAACGATGCAAGTTGTACAAGAACTACAAAAAGCATTAGGTACTAAAGATGTTGCTTGTATTATAGATGCAAAACATTTATGTGTCAATTCTCGTGGAATCAGAGATGTAGCAAGTAGTACAGTGACCTCTGAGTTTGGTGGTAAATTCAAAGAAGATGCAGTAAAACGGGAGTTTTTAGACTATATCAAATTAGAAACCGAATTTGAATAAAGCCTATCCACTTCCTAAAGGAAAGAGAAATTAAAATGACAACGATTTACAGGTTTATATTAATATATGTCAACTTTTTTCAGAACAATACAAACTTATAACTGCAAAGTATATCTTTTATAAATACTTCTTAGTACTTACGCAAACTCCCCTCCTTCATTTTCAATGAGGGGTGGATTTTTGTCTAAACAAAAATTTGGGGTGGTTATTTATACTTTATTTTGTCAAATTCAATAAATACTATTCACTTTATAAATTTTGATAGTATTTTTTAACAAATACTTAATAATACTATTAAAATATTAACAAATTAAAAAGTTTTAAACACGAAAACGGTTTCGTAAATTCTTTGCATTTAAATATTGGCTAACTTAAGCTACAATTCAAGTTTTGCCATTAAAAGAACTAACTAAATTTATTAATTAAAACTTTTTACTTATGATAACATTAAAGATTAAAGGGGTAGTATTAGGAGTTTCTTTATTGATGTTCTCTTGCCAAACAGCAGAAGAAGATAATTTAGATATTCAAAAAGAAAACTCTATTTTGAATGTAACTACACATGACGGACAACCATTTAATAACGGACAAAGTACCTCAATCAATAAATCATTTACCCCTGGGCCCGGTGGTGGCGTAATGATGCAAGCATTTTATTGGGATGTTCCTTCTGGAGGAACTTGGTGGAACACCGTAAAATCAAAAGTAACAGCATGGTCTAATGCCGGGATAGATGCTGTCTGGCTTCCACCAGTATCAAAAGCACAGAATGGACCGTTTTCTATGGGTTATGACCCAACTGATTATTTTGATTTTGGAAATTTTAATCAGAATGGAACCATTGAAACACGTTTTGGGTCAAAAACTGAATTGCAAAGTTTGATTTCTACGGCACATTCACAAAATGTTAAAGTCTTTGCTGATATGATATTAAACCATAATAGCGGAGGGCAACTTGAAAGTAATGTCTATACTGGTACACAAACTTGGACAGATTTTGGCAGTGTTGCTTCTGGAAAATTTTTAAGATCTCAACATGATTTCCATCCAAACGGAATTCATAATAATGATTCTGGTTTTTTTGGAGGTTTTCCAGATTTGTGTCATGATAACCCTTATGTACAAGATTGGCTTTGGAATAGGAGCGACGGTGTAGGAAAATATTATAAAAATGTGATGGGCTTTGATGGATGGAGATTTGATTATGTTAAAGGTTTCGCACCTTGGGTAGTAAATACTTGGAATGCCAATGTTGGCGGATTTTCTGTTGGCGAATACTGGGATTCTAATGTAAACACTTTAGAATGGTGGGCAAATAATGCAAACAGTACAGTTTTTGATTTTGCTTGCTATTATAAAATGAATGATGCTTTTGATGGGAATAATTTATATAGATTGAATGATGATATGATGTGGAAAAGAAATCCATATAAAGCGGTAACCTTTGTAGCTAACCATGATACGGATATTATTTATAAAAAAATGTTGGCTTATGCTTATATTTTAACACATGAAGGATATCCTACCATTTTTTATAGAGATTATGAAGAGTGGTTAAATAAAGAGCGTTTAAACAATCTTATTTGGATTCATAATAACAAAGCAACTGGCAATACATCTATTTTATTTACTGATACAGATGAGTATATTGCTAGAAGAAATGGATATAATGGTAATCCGGGTCTTATAGTATATCTTAATAATTCTGGTAGTTGGAAAGAAAGATGGGTGTCAACAAATTGGTATAATAAGTCAATAAAAGATTTTACCGGTCATTCAGGATGGCATCCAACAACACAAAGTGGCGGTTGGGTAAAAATTCAATGTCCACCAAATAGCTATTCAGTGTGGTCGGTGAATTAGTATAGTATATATTTGAGTTAAGAGGAGTTCTCATCAATTTGAGAGCTCTTTTTTATAAATTAATTTCTGTCTTGCGGTCAATATCATTAAGTTAAGGAAGATTATAACCCTTCCGTCTTATTCTTTGAATAAGCCACCTTCCCTTAAAAGGGAAGGAGTTTATTACTGATTTCAAATTTTACCATTACCCTATATTTTAACTTTAAAATTCCCCTCCTTTTTAAGGCAGGGCGGTATTTTAATTGTTAGTACATAAAAAAAATATTTTGAATTAAAGATCTTAACTTAATGACATTGGTCTTGCTGTCTGGCAGACTTCTCAAAAGGAAGAATATATCTGATTAGTTTTCCCCTTTAGGGAAATGTCCGCCTCTGGCGGACAATGGGACTTATAACTCACTCAAAAATTGTAATGTATCAACACCATCAGCGTAATCAGTAAGTTGAGGTTGTTGAGTTTGTCCGAATTGTACCGAATTATCAATAACATTACTTACAATACACTGAATATGTTCTTTGTCAATATCTAATTTTTGTTTTAAAGAATCAATATCTATATAGTATTCGTAAAAAAGTGTTGCAATAGGCGAGGCGTAACTGTTATCTTCTTTTAGCATTAAAAATCCATTATCTAAGAGTTTAAATTCACTCATTAAATAGACAGCTTTGTTATAATCGTAGTTATTTCTATATTTCATATAGTTAATAAGGTCTTTATAATCATAAATTGCCTTAAATAAATTGTCGAAATCATAGTTTTCAGGAACAAATAATTTTGAGACACTTCTACAACCTAATCCAAAATATCTAAAAATATCTTCCCCTAATTGATTGAGTTCTTCATATGTTTCATTACCTGTAAGTACAGAAATACTATTCCTATTTTTACGGATAATATTTGGGTACTTCCCAAAATAAGCTTCAAAATAACGAGCTGTATTATTACTACCTGTAGCTATAGTTGCATCAAAATTGGACAATCTTTTTTCAGTAAATTCAATAAAACCTTTAAATGATGGCTCAACATATTCTAAATATTTTGCTATTAACGGTAAAAAACGATTGTCATTAGATGATTGTTTTATCAATACTTTGTTCCCAGAAATTAATACCGATATAAAATCGTGAAATCCAACTAAAGGAATATTACCAGCCATGATAAGAGCGATAATTTTAGTATTTGTATTATCTAAAGAGTAAGAAGAAGTCCAACTATTTAAATTATTTTTAATCAAAGAGTTACTTAAATTTTCAAAAGCATATAAAACAGCATCTTCGGTAAACCATCCATTGGTTTCTTTAGCTCTTTTTATTTGTAATTTAAATGCATCAAAGAATAGATTATTGTGTAGAATAGTATTGTTTTGCTTAATTTTTTTTCTAGAAAATTGTCTTAAAAAATTACCCAATTCTACAAAAGCTTTGATTCTGTCTTCTAATAACATTTATTGGTTTTTTACGTTTAGTTTTTAGTAACTTTGCACTGCAAATTTAATTGAAATATAATAATGGCAATTATAATAACAGATGAATGTATAAATTGTGGTGCTTGTGAACCTGAATGCCCAAACACGGCAATATATGAAGGTGCTGAGGATTGGCGTTTTTCTGATGGTACAAAATTAAAAGGAGATGTTGTATTGCCAAATGGGAATAAGTTTAATGCAGATGAAGAGCAAGAGCCTGTGAGTGATGAACTATATTTTATTGTAGCAGATAAATGTACTGAATGTAAAGGGTTTCATGATGAACCTCAATGTGCAGCTGTTTGCCCTGTTGATTGTTGTATACCAGATGAAGACCATGTTGAAACTGAAGATGTGCTTCTTAGTAAACAGCGTTTTATGCATCCTGAATAAAGATTATAGCTTGATATATTTATTAAAATCCTAAAAGTAAAATTTTAGGATTTTTTATTTTTAAACTAATAGAAGTAAACAGTATATTTGCACCTCAAAAATTAAAATAAATGAAGGCCGGAATTGTAGGATTACCAAATGTTGGAAAATCAACATTATTTAACTGTTTATCTAGTGCCAAAGCACAAAGTGCAAATTTTCCTTTTTGTACTATTGAACCTAATATTGGTGTAGTAAATGTACCTGATATGCGTTTAGAGAAGTTAGAAGAATTAGTGAATCCTGAACGTGTAATGCCTGCAACAGTTGATATTGTCGATATTGCAGGGCTTGTAAAAGGAGCAAGTAAAGGAGAAGGACTGGGTAATAAATTCTTAGCAAATATTAGAGAGACTGACGCTATCATTCATGTATTGCGTTGTTTTGATAATGATAATATTGTACATGTAGAAACAACTATTGATCCGATAAGAGATAAAGAAATTATCGATTTTGAATTGCAGATAAAAGATTTAGAAGCTGTAGATAAACGATTAGAACGCGTTAAAAAAGCGTCAAGAACGGGTGATAAAGTGGCATTAAAAGAGCTTGATATTTTAATAAAGATAAAAGAGAGTTTAGAAAGTGCTGTTTCAGTAAGAGCTATTAAATTGACTGATACAGAACGTGAAGAGTACATAAAACCTTTACAATTACTTACAGATAAACCAATTTTATATGTGTGTAATGTTGATGAAGCTTCAGCAAAAGATGGCAATGCTTATGTTGAGACTGTTAAAGAAGTAATAAAAGGAGAAGATGCTGAAATAATCGTTTTGGCGGTTGCTACAGAAGCTGATATTGCTGAGTTAGAAGATTATGAAGAGCGTCAATTATTTTTAGATGATTTAGGCTTAGAAGAGGCTGGAGCTTCAAGATTAATTAGAGCAGCTTATAAATTATTGAATTTACAGACTTATTTTACAGCAGGTGTAAAAGAAGTTCGCGCTTGGACTATCCATATTGGTGATACTGCACCTCAAGCTGCGGGAGTTATCCATACCGATTTTGAAAAAGGTTTTATTCGTGCCGAAGTAATTAAATATGATAATTTTGTGCATTATGGAAGTGAAGTTAAAGTTAAGGAAGCCGGAAAATTAGCCATTGAAGGGAAGGAATATATAGTTCAAGATGGAGATATGATGAACTTTAGGTTTAATGTTTAATCAATTGAAAGTTAAAAATATTAGTTGGTTAAATTGTCATTCCTGCGAAGGCAGGAATCTCATCATTTATAATTAAATGGTAAAATAATTTTAGTGTCATAGGGGATGAAATTCAACTTAAAAGCAACCGACATAACTTCAAAAGCTAGAGCAGCTACCATTACTACCGATCACGGTGTTATTGAAACCCCCATTTTTATGCCTGTAGGTACAGTTGCATCAGTAAAAGCTGTTCTTCAACATGAATTAAAGGATGATATTAATGCTGATATTATTTTGGGCAATACTTATCATTTATATTTACGTCCAAAAACCCACATATTAGAACAAGTTGGTGGATTGCATAAATTTATGAATTGGGATAGACCAATTCTTACAGATAGTGGTGGTTATCAAGTATATTCCCTTTCTGGGAACAATAAAATTACTGAAGAAGGTGTAAAGTTTAAGTCACATATTGATGGCTCTACACATTTCTTTTCACCTGAGTCTTCAATGGATATTCAGCGAAGTATAGGTGCTGATATTATTATGGCTTTTGATGAATGTACACCATACCCTTGTGACTATGGTTACGCAAAGAATTCTATGTATATGACACATCGTTGGTTAAAACGTTGTATAGAACATTTAGAGAAAACACCTCTAAAATATGATTATCAACAAACATTTTTTCCGATAGTTCAAGGCAGTACTTATAAAGACCTACGTAAACAGTCAGCTGAATTTATTGCCTCAGTAGGAGCAGAGGGTAATGCCATTGGTGGACTTTCAGTGGGTGAGCCTGCAGAAGAAATGTATGAAATGACTGATATTGTTTGTAATATTTTACCAAAAGATAAACCGCGATATTTAATGGGCGTAGGTACACCCATTAATATTTTAGAAAACATAGCTTTAGGTATAGATATGTTTGATTGTGTAATGCCTACTAGAAATGCTAGAAACGGTATGTTATTCACTGCACATGGTACTATAAATATTAAAAATAAAAAATGGGAAGATGATTTTTCACCAATTGATGAAATGAATATCACTTACGTGGATATACAATACTCCAAAGCCTATTTGAGACATTTATTTGCCGCAAAAGAATATTTAGGAAAACAAATTGCTACGATTCATAATCTCGGATTTTATATGTGGTTGGTTCGTGAAGCTAGAAAGCATATATTAGCAGGAGATTTTACCACTTGGAAAAATACCATGGTAAAACAAATGGATAAAAGACTGTAATAAAATTTGATATTATAAAAGTCCTTCCCATTGTGAAGGATTTAGGATGGGATGAAGATATTAGACAAATACATATTAAAAAAATACTTCACTTCATTCATCTTCACTTTACTGATACTTTTACCTATTGGCATAGCCATAAATGTATCAGAAAAGATTGGTAGATTTTTAGAACATCAAAATTTAGGGATAGGAGAAATAATCAAAGATTACTATATTCCTTTTATCATAAATTATGGCAATACATTTATGCCATTAGGCTTATTTATCTCAACTATATTATTCACATCAAAATTAGCATCAAATACAGAAATTGTTGCTATGCATAGTTCTGGTGTTTCCTATAAAAGATTACTAAAGCCTTATTTAATTGGTGCTATCACTATCGGTTGTATAGCATTATATGCAAATCATTTTATAGTACCACATTCAAGTAAAACATTTGAAACATTTGAAGATACATATCTTCGTAAAAATAAAAAGGAAAAAACGAATGTAACGAATGTTAATCTACAATTAAGTGATAATGATTTTATATACTTTAGAAGTTTTAATTTAAAAAGAAATACCGGTTATGATTTTTCTTATGAACATTTTGACGGATTGCAATTAAAATATAAAATAATTGGTAAAAATATAAAGTGGAATGAAAAGGATAGTACCTTTACTATTACTAATTATAAAAAACGTAGATTATTTGCTCAAAATGATAGTATAGCATCGGGTAAAAAACTAGATACTATTTTTAATTTTTTACCAAAAGACTTATTATATGTGGGATATTTGGCAAAAGAAATGCCTTCACATCAACTTATTAAACATATTAAAAAGTCAGAAAAAAGAGGCGTAAAAAGCTTGAATAAATATAAAGTGGAACTATATAAACGAACTAGTTTACCCCTATCTTCTATTATTTTGACTTTAATTGCAGTTTCGTTAGCAGCAAAAAAGAGAAGAGGTGGTATGGGTATCAATTTAGCAATTGGTATAAGTTTAATGTTTATATATGTATTTTTTATGAAAGTATCTGAAGTATTAGGTGCCGGAGCTACATACAATCCGTTATTTATGGTATGGTTACCTAATATTTTATTCGGACTCTTAGCTGTATATCTTTATGTTAAAGCGAAACAGTAAATTACAAAACAACCTCCATTTACATTTTTTAGTATTTATTGCTGGGTTTACGGCAATTTTAGGAGAATTAATTTCTATTGAAGCTATTCCCTTAGTATGGTATAGAATGATAATAGCAGGAGTTTTAATGTTCTTATACATTAAAATTACCAAGATAAATACTAAGGTCTCCCCTTCAGTATTATTGAAGTTTTTTATTGCGGGAGTCATTATTGCATTACATTGGATAACCTTTTTTGCATCTATAAAAGAAGCCAATATTTCTATAGCCTTAGCCATGTTTGCAACAGGTGCTTTTTTTGCATCTTTAATTGAACCTATATTTTATAGACGTAAAATAGATCGCTATGAAATACTTTTTGGGCTAATGGTAGCCATAGGAGTTTATATTATTTTAGATAGTGAAATAAAATACCTAACAGGTATATTATTAGGAATCACGTCAGCTTTTTTTTCTTCATTATTCGCAGTAATTAACGGAAAGTTTGTTGAGAAATACAATGCATCAATAATCTCATTTTATGAATTTATTGGAGGCGTATTGTTTATATCTATTTATTTATTATTTACCAATGATGGTTTCAGTCAAGAGTTTTTTAAGCTAAACTCAAAAGATTGGGTCTATCTATTAATATTAGCCTCTATATGTACGGCTTATGCTTTTATTGCCAGTGTACATATTATGAAATATATCAGTCCGTTTACCGTAGTACTAACCTATAATTTAGAACCTGTTTATGGAATTATTTTAGCAATATTAATTTTTGGAAATAGTGAAATTATGAGTGCTAATTTTTATTATGGAGCAATACTGATTTTACTTACAATTTTATTGAATGCAATATTCAAATTAAAAAAATGATCTTGTCCTTTTGTAAAAAATAAGATTTACCTAAATGTCACATTGAGCATTATTGAGAAATAAAAGATATTTTATTTAGAAAACAGTCAACGTAGTTTATCGAAATAAAAGTCCTTCTCCCGAATTCTCAGGACGCTTAGGAGGACATACTAATTACTTTTCAAACTAACTTACCTTATTCTCAAGGCAAAACACATACTTTATTTAAAAAGCTACTAATTCACAAATTCTCTCACTATTATAGATAAATATTGAAAAAATAACACGAATTTCTAAAAATCTAGAAGATTTTAATTAGTGAAATCTTAATTTTTGTTTTTTAACCTGAGTTCGACGTAAGAAAAGGTATTTTTTAGTATTGAAAAAGCAGAATA
>CAZHYX010000052.1:11678-13510 GCA_964536675.1 uncultured Flavobacteriaceae bacterium | reverse complement strand
CTCATTAAACGTAGCTGATGAGGCTACTACGTTGGTAGTTTCTTTTATAGGTTATCTAAATCAAGAAGTTACTATAACTGATGGTGAACTTACTATAACTTTACAAGCAGATGACAATTCATTAGATGAAATTGTGGTAGTAGGTTATGGTACACAAAGAAAGAGTGACATAGTTGGTTCGGTAGCGAGTGTAGAATTGGCCGAAGCAACCGCTATACCAACTACGAATGTTGCCGAAATGTTAAGAGGTAGAGCTGCTGGTGTTCAGATTAATTTAGGTGATGCAAGACCAGGCGGGACTTCAAATATTTTAATTCGTGGTAAGGTTTCTTTAGAAGGGAATTCTCCTTTAATTATTGTTGATGGATTACCATATGACGACATCAATGATGTAGCTTCAGATGATGTAGCTTCTATTGAAGTATTAAAAGATGCTTCTGCAACAGCTATTTACGGTGCTAGAGCTGCAAACGGGGTTATCTTAATCACTACTAAAAGAGGTAAGGAAGGCAAATTAACTATAAACTATCATGGAAACATTACAACACGACGTTTAACAAAAAACTTTAGATTAAATAGTGGTGAAGAGTTCATAGCTTTAAAAAGAGAAGCAAATAGAGATAGAGTTACCGGTGAATTTTTGGATGATGATGTATTCTTTAATGCATTTGAATTAGATGCCATTGCAAATAGTAGTTTTATAGATTGGGAAGATCTTGTTTTAGAAAATGCAATATTTCAAAATCATTCTTTAAGTGTTGCTGGCGGAACGGAATCTACTAAAGTGTATTCAAGTATAAGTTATACTACTGAAGATGGTTTGAGACCCGGTTCAGGTTTCGAAAGAGGAATTTATAAATTGAATGTTGATCAAAAAGTAAATGATAAGTTAAGTTTCCAAGGTAATGTAAATTTTCAACTAAACACTCAAGATAGAGAAGCCGGTGGTATAGGTTTTATTAATATTTCTCCTTTGGCTAAACCATTTAATGATGATGGTAGTTTGGTTAGACTGCCGCTAGGTGAAGCTCATTTTCAAACAAACCCGTTATGGAATTCCAGAGAATCAGTAAACGAAATAAAAACGAATCTTACTGATATTAACATTACAGGTACTTATAATTTCACACCAGCTATATCTTATAAATTAAATACTTTTTTAAGAAATAGAAATGCACGTCAAGGTATTTACGAGTCTAGTCTTCACCCAAGTGGAGATGATGGTGTAGATGGTCTTGCTCAATTATTTACTTCATTTTATAAAGAATATTTAATAGAAAATATTATAAATTATACGCCTACAATAAATGATGACAATAAATTAGATTTTACATTTGTACATGCTGTAAGTGAAAGAGGAACTACAAGAACTGCAGTGAAGAAGTCTGGTTTTGCAAACGACAATCTTGGGTTTGACGGTAATGCAACAGTTTTTTTAACACCCACTAGAGGTGGTAAAGATATATCTAGAGAAGTAGATCGCAGAAGATTGGTTTCCTTTTTAGGACGTGCAAGGTATGGTCTTTTAGATAAATACTTATTTAATTTTTCCGTAAGAGCTGACGCATCATCTGTATTTGCTCCAGACAATAAATGGGGTTATTTTCCAGCTGCCGCTTTTGCATGGAAAATACATAATGAATCATTTTTAGAAGATAATGAAAGCATTAATGATTTGAAATTAAGAATAAGTTACGGATCAACAGGTAATGAGGGAATACAATCTCTGGAGTCTCTTGGAGTAGCTAATGCTTTACCCTTTGTTTTTGGTGGAGTTACTACTGGTGGGTTTGCTGCTTCAGATAGATTACCAAACCCTAATCTAAAATGGG
>CAZHYX010000052.1:9665-11668 GCA_964536675.1 uncultured Flavobacteriaceae bacterium | reverse complement strand
CTACCACATTTAATATTGGTGTAGATTTCGGCTTGTTTAATAATATGTTTATGGGTACCTTAGAATATTATAAAGCAAATACTGAAGACCTATTATTAGATCGTAAAGTTCCAGGTATTACCGGTTTTGCAGTAACACGTTTTAACATAGGTGAGGTGCAAAATAAAGGTTTTGAAGCTACGTTGAATACAAATATCATTAGAAAAGAAGATTTGCAATGGTCAGTTGGGTTTATCTACTCTACCAATGATAATGAAGTATTATCTTTAACAGGAGAATTAGATGATGATGGAAATCCTCTTGACCTTACCTATGTAGATAGAAACTTTAGATCACAACGTTTAGCTGTAGGTCAACCTCTTAATAACACATGGGTACCACAGTTTGACGGTATTTGGCAAGAGAGTGATGACCTTACTGCTATCACTCCAAATGCGGTTCCAGGTGATATACGTGTTGTAGATCAAAATAATGATGGTGAAATTAATGCTGAAGACAATATTTTTATCAGTGAAGATCCTGATTGGTTCGGATCAATCACTACTACATTAAACTATAAAGGGTTTGAATTATTTGTAGATTTTTATATCGTTCAAGGGGTAAGAAAAACCAACCCTTTCTTTTCAGAAGCAGCTGGAGGTGGTGAAGCTATTAAAGGAAATCTTAATGGAATATTTATACCATATTATACTCCTGAAAACCCTTCTACTCAATATCCTAGACCTAAAATAGATCAACATTCTCATCTTGGTGCTTATGCAATAAGAGATGCAGATTATACCAGACTTAGAACCTTAACTTTAGGGTATAATATCCCTACTAATGCTATTGGTAAAATAGGACTAAAAAGTGCTAAAATATATGGTACGGCTACAAATTTATTTACCAATACTGATTTTGAATCGTACAGCCCTGAACAAACCGCAGGTGCATTCCCAGATACCAAAGGCTTTACTTTTGGAGTTAAATTAGGATTTTAAAAATATTAAAAATGAAAAAAATGAAAAAAATATTTAATTATAAAAAGAGCATATGGTTAGTATGTACTTTATTTATCTTCGTTTCTTGTGAAGAATTTCTCGAAGATGAACTCTTATCAGATACTTCAATAGATTTTTTATACAATACTTCTGATGGTTTAGAGACTGCAGTAGTAGGTTTGTATACATTAAACAGAGAATTTCAATCTACATCTTTTTCTACTGAAATTCTACAAACTAAATCAGATTTGGTATTAGGTAGAGCAGGTGCAGAATCTTTATTTAGTAGATTATTTTGGGGCGTTAGTGTAGGTGATTTTGGAACCAGAGGAGGTTATGTTAAATATTGGACACAATATTATAAAATAATAGATAGAGCTAATGCTATTATACAAGGAGCTGAAAATATAGCAGATATTGAGGAGGCTAAAAAAAATCAAATCATTGCAGAAGCAAAGGCTTTTAGAGCACATTCATATTTCTCTTTGTATAGGCTATTCAATAATATATTTATTACTACTGAACCTACAACGCCGGAAAATGCTTTTGATAAACCAGCTGATAAATCTTCAGAAGCAGAAATTTTTGCCTTATTAAAAAGTGATCTTGAATTTGCTATTTCTAATTTAGAATGGACAACAGAAGAATTTGGCAGGTGGACACAAGCTTCAACACGTCATTTAAGAGCAAAAGTAGCCTTATGGGAAGAAGATTGGCCAGAAGCTGTTATTCAGACCGATGCCGTTATCAACAATGGAAGCTATAGTTTGGAACCTAATACCAAAGATGTTTTTGCTGGAACATTGAGTAAAAATGAAGTGCTTTTTGCTACGCAAACTAAAAGAGAAACTATTGGCGGTGAAAGATCATCTTTTACTAGTTGGAAATTTGTTCCACAATATCATTTAACTCCCGGAGCTCTAAAATCAGATCAAAACGGAGGTAGTGGTGCCGGTTTTATCATGTTAAACAATTACTTACGAGACTTACTTAAAGAAGACCCTAATGACGATAGAGATGATG
>CAZHYX010000052.1:0-9655 GCA_964536675.1 uncultured Flavobacteriaceae bacterium | reverse complement strand
CTATTTCTTTAACGATGCTACAGATTTACCTCAAGATGATCCTGACACCCCAGAAGATGAAAGTAAACAAGTAGGAGACACTATAGATACCTATGATCAATTTAGCACCGATGCAAATGAGGTTAGAAATTTTTATGTAAGAATAAATCCTGGAGTTCTTAAATATCGTGATGAAGAAGCGGAGCCAACAGATAGAACTCATTTTAAGAATGTTGCAATTTATCGTTTGGCTGAAACCTATTTGATGGGTGCAGAGGCGCATATGATGACTGGTAATACTGGTACCGCTTTAGAGTATATCAATACAGTAAGATCAAGAGCTGGTGCAGCTGATATGGTTACCATAGATCAAGAAGCTATTTTAGATGAAAGAGCTCGTGAGTTAGCCTTTGAAGGACATCGTTGGTACACCTTAAAAAGAATGGGCGTATTACTTGAGTATCTTGAAAATCATATGGGTAATCATGATTACAATCAAACTTATACTTCCGGTGACCCTCGTGTATTAATCCAGTCTATGCCATTTTTAGTTAACTGGCCAATACCTGAAGCTCAACTTGAATTATTAGGCCCTAATTACCCTCAAAACGATGGTTATTAATATTCACCAATGAGAATTAAAAAAAACTTTTTTGTTTTCATTTTATTTTTAGTATTTAATTCATTTGCACAAGAATACAATCACCAATGGAAAAGTGAAATAAATGCCTTTAATAGTTTGAATGGAGATTCCCCCTCACAGGGGGGAATTCTCTTTACAGGAAGCTCTTCCATTAAGTTTTGGAAAGATCCTGCTAAAGATTTTAATAATCCACAAATTTTAAATAGAGGTTTTGGTGGTTCTCAAATTATAGATCTGATTGAGAATTTTGATCAGGTCATTTTAAAATACCATCCTAAAAAGATAGTAATCTATTCAGGAGATAATGATGTTCAATCTGGTAAATCAGCAGAAATAGTTTTTGGAGATTTTTGTACCTTATATGGCATGATAAAAGCCAAATTACCTGATACTAAAGTATATTATATAGCTATTAAACCTAGTTTAAACAGATGGGATAAAGTATTGGAAATGAAAAAAGCCAATACTATGATTAATGAATATTTGAATACAAAATCAAATGGATACTTTGTTGATATATTCTCGCCAATGATTGGTACTGATGGTAAACCATGTAAAAAATGGTTTATTGAAGATGGTTTACACATGACAGAAGAAGGCTATCAATTATGGACAAAAATACTTACTCCATATCTAAAAGATTAAAAATTAATCTTGTCATTCCTGCGAAGGCAAGAATCCATTGAATTATTAATGATAAATTTCTTTAAATTTATGCTCAAATCTCTACTCATAAAAATATTATTCCTGTTACCGTTTATTGGTCTCTCACAAGATTTACTAATAAATACTCATAATAGAAATACAACAACCTTAAATGGTACTTGGCATTATATAGTTGATCCTTACGAAACAGGTTATTATAATTATAGATATGAACCTTATGATCAATTAGCCAAAAAGAATAGCTCTGCTTTTTACAATAATTATCATACCGATAATAAAATGGCTTTGGTAGAATATGATTTTGATAAATCACCTACCCTGCTTGTTCCAGGTGATTGGAATTCTCAAAAAGAAAAATTATTTTATTACGAAGGTACAATTTGGTATAAACGCTCTTTTAATTATGAGCTATCTGATACTTCAAATCGTTTATTTCTATATTTTGGTGCCATTAATTATAAAGCCGAAGTATATCTTAATGGCAAAAAATTAGGTACACACGAAGGTGGATTTACACCCTTTAATTTTGAAGTAACCTCAGTTATCAAGCCCAAAGACAATTATTTAGTTGTAAAGGTTGATAATACACGTTTTAAGGAAGCTATACCCACCATAAATACTGATTGGTGGAATTATGGCGGCATAACAAGAGACGTAAAACTCATAGAAGAACCATCTACTTTTATTCAAGATTATAGTGTTCAACTTAAAAAAGGTGATAAAAATACCATTGCAGGTGTTATAAAATTAAATAATGCTACAGGTAATGAAAAAGTAACGATTTCTATTCCTGAATTAAAAATAAATAAATCATATACTGCAGACAGCAAAGGGAATGTTCCTTTTGAATTCACATCCAAAAAAATAAAATATTGGTCACCATCTTCTCCAAAGTTATATGATGTGTATATTAAAACTTCACATCAAACTTTAAAAGACGAAATTGGTTTTAGAACCATTGAAACTGACGGGCCAAATATTTTATTAAACGGAAAATCAATTTTTTTAAGAGGTATTTGTATCCATGAAGAAAATGCCATGCGTGGTGCTAGAGCCTATAATAAAGCTGATGCATTAGTTTCTTTAACCTGGGCAAAAGAATTAGGTTGTAATTATGTCCGTTTAGCTCACTATCCTCATAATGAGCATATTGTAAAATTAGCCGACAAAATGGGATTGATGGTATGGGAAGAAATCCCTGTATACTGGACAGTCGATTTTACCAATGAAAACTCATTGAATAATGCTAAAAACCAATTAGCTGAGGCTATTACAAGAGATAAAAATAGAGCATCTATAATTATTTGGTCAATGGCGAATGAAACGCCACCCTCCGAACCTAGAAATAACTTTTTAAAAGAATTAATTCTACATACTAAGCGTATGGATACTACCAGACTGATTAGTGCAGCATTAGAAAAGCACAATATAGATGGTGTAAATATTGTTGATGATGAAATCGGTAAATACATGGATATTGTTGCTTTTAATCAATATACTGGTTGGTATGGAGGCTCTCTTGAAAATGCCCCTGACGCAAAATGGAGTATAAAATATAATAAACCCGTAGTAATTTCTGAATTTGGCGGTGGAGCATTACAAGGTTTACACGGAACAATCAAAGAACGGTGGACAGAAGAATACCAAGAATATCTGTACCAACAAAACTTAAAGATGATAGAAAAGATTCCGAATATAAGAGGAACAAGCCCTTGGATTTTAAATGATTTTAGATCTCCAAAAAGAGTATTACCAATTATTCAAGACGGTTGGAATAGAAAAGGGTTGATCTCTAATCACGGTATAAAAAAGAAAGCTTTTTTCACAGTAAAAGAGTTTTATAAAAAAATGCAACAACAATATAAATAATAAGCAATGTTTAGAAAAAATTTTGTTATAGTGAATTTGATTAGTTTATTACTGCTGTTTTCTTGTTTAAAAGATAAGAAAGCAGCGGTTTTATCAAAAAAATATGAATTAGTTTGGGCTGATGAATTTGAAACTGCCGGAAAACCAGATTCCACAAAATGGAATTATGAACTGGGTTTTATTAGAAATAATGAAAAACAATACTATACAGATAGTTTAAAAAATGCGCGTGTAGAAGACGGACATCTAATTATTGAAGCCCATAAAGAAAAAATAGCTAATAAAGACTTTAAAAGCGAAGATTTCAAAGATAGAAGATGGTTACACTACATTCCAAAAATTGATACTGCGCAATACACTTCTGCCAGCTTAACCACAAAGGGATTAGCCGAATGGACATATGGTAAAATAGAAGTGAAAGCTAAATTACCTAAAGGAGTTGGTCAATGGCCTGCCATTTGGATGTTAGGTAAAAACAAAAAAGAAGTAGGCTGGCCAAAATGTGGCGAAATAGATATTATGGAACATGTTGGTTTTAATAAAGATACTATATTTGGTTCAGTGCATTCAGAAACATATAATCACATAAAAAAAACACATAAAACACAGGGAGTTTTTATAGATCAACCGTATGATAAATTTCATGTGTATGCAATTGAATGGACTCCAGAAAAAATAGACTTTTTATTAAACGGAAAGGTGTATCTTAATATCACTAACGAGCATAAAACAACTAATGAATGGCCATTTGATCAGGATTTTAATTTAAAATTAAACAATGCCATTGGAGGAATGTGGGGTGCACAAAAAGGAATTGACAATACAGTATTTCCTCAACAAATGGTAGTTGATTATGTGAGAGTTTACCAATTGAAATAAAACAAAATAGACCTAACAGGTTTTGGAAACCTGTTAGGTCTTATAAAGTCACTTTATACTAAGTATAAAAGTAGATATTCCTAAGTAAAACGATGATTAAAAACATTATTATAGTATTAATTATTTTGCTCCCATTTCCAAACTACATTAGTAGTCAAAACATTTCTGTGATGACCTATAATATACGATATGGCTTAGCAGATGATGGAGAAAACTCATGGAAATACCGCAAAGAATTTCTTACTTCGCAAATCAACTTTTATAACCCAGATATCTTTGGTACTCAAGAAGGATTACCTTTTCAAATAGAATATATTAATTCACATTTGCCTAAACACAGTTTTATTGGTAAAAGTAGAGATAAAGATGGTAAAGGTGAATACTCAGCAATCTTTTATAATAAAGATAAATTTGAAATAGTTGAACAGCACACTTTTTGGCTCTCTCCTACTCCAACAAAAGTTTCCAAAGGTTGGGATGCTGCCTATCCTAGAATTTGTACTTATGGTTTATTTAAAGATAAGAAAACGAAAATAAAATTTTGGATTGCCAATACACATTTAGATCATATTGGTGTCAAAGCAAGAGAACAAAGTGTACTGTTAATCTTAAAAAAGATAAAAGAAATAAACACTAAAAACTATCCATTAATTTTTATGGGAGACTTAAATGCCGAACCTAAAAGTAAACCAATAGAAATCTTAAAATCTCAGTTAGATGATTCAAAAGAAATTTCTATCGAAAAACCATTTGGTCCAACCGGTACTTTTAATGCCTTTCAATTTGACAAACCCGTGACAAAAAGAATAGATTATATTTTTGTTTCAAAAAACAATACCATCAAAATAAATAAATATGCTGTATTGAGTGATTCTAATGAGTTGAAATTTCCTTCAGATCACCTACCAGTATATGTAGAATTAACCTTTATTAAAGAAACCAACTAATGCAACATAAAATTACATTATCACTACTCGTTATTTTAGCATCGCTCTTATTTAGCTGTTCTGATAAAAAAAATACACACGCAGATTCAAGTTCAAATACTGATACTGAGATAGAGCGAAAGGTAGATTCAGTATTAGCCTTAATGACATTGAAGGAAAAAGTTGGACAAATGAATCAATATAATGGAAGTTGGGATGTTACCGGACCAGCATCAAATGTAAGTGATAAAGAAAAATTAGAGAAACTAAAAAATGGTGAAGTTGGTTCTATGCTAAATGTACTATCTGTAAAAGCAACTAGAGAAGCACAGAAATTAGTTATGGAAAATACACGCCTTAAAATTCCATTAATTATTGGTTATGACGTTATTCATGGCTACAAAACAATCTTTCCAATACCTTTAGGAGAAAGTGCCAGTTGGGATCTAGACATCATTAAAAAATCTGCCCAAATAGCTGCAAGTGAGGCATCTGCTGCAGGTGTACATTGGACCTTTGCTCCTATGTTAGATGTTTCTCGTGATGCACGTTGGGGTCGTATTATGGAAGGTTCAGGTGAAGACCCTTATCTAACAGCTCAAATTGGTGTGGCAAGAGTACAAGGTTTTCAAGGAGATGATCTGTCAAAAAACAATACAATTGCTGCCTGTGCTAAACATTTTGCAGGTTATGGTTTTGCTGAAGCTGGTAGAGATTATAATACTGTAAATATTGGTGAATTTGAATTACATAATGCCATTTTACCCCCGTTTAAAGCTGTTGCTGAAGCTGGCGTTGCAACCTTTATGAATGCTTTTAATGAAATTGATGGTATTCCCGCAACTGGAGATAAAAATTTGCAAAGAACAATTTTAAAAGAAGCTTGGAACTGGGATGGGTTTATGGTTTCTGATTGGGGTTCTATAGGCGAAATGATAGCTCATGGTTATGCTAAAGATAAAGAACATGCTTCTGAAATAGCTGCAAATGCAGGTAGTGATATGGATATGGAATCGTATGCCTATCAAGCACATTTAGAGCAATTAGTTGAAGATGGAAAAGTTGAACTGTCATTAATTGATGATGCTGTTAAAAGAATATTAAGAGTTAAATTCAGACTAGGTCTTTTTGACGATCCTTATAAATACTGTAATGAAGAACGTGAAAAAACAGAAATATATACAGAAGAAAATCAAGCTTTTTCTCGTGAAGTAGCAAAAAAATCTATTGTTTTATTAAAGAATACTCACCCGCCGGGGAGGGAAAGCAATCTATTACCATTAAATAAAAATATTAAAAATATAGCAGTAATCGGACCATTAGCAGATGATAAAGACACACCTATTGGGAACTGGAGAGCAAAAGGTGGTAGAAATACTGCTGTTTCATTATTAGAAGGAATTAAAAATGCTGTACCATCATCTACCAAAGTAACTTATGCAAAAGGTTGTGATATTGTTACAAACAAAGAAATTGGCAGTACATTTTTATTGCCACTTAAGTTTAATAATACCGATAAATCTGGTTTTAAAGAAGCAATAAATGTTGCCAAAAAAGCAGATGTTGTCGTGTTAGCAATAGGCGAAATGGCATTACAAACAGGTGAAGGCAGAAGCCAAACCAATATCGGTTTTGCAGGTGTTCAGCAAGAATTATTAGAGGCTATTTTAAAAGTAAACAAAAATGTAATTATTACTTTAATGAACGGACGTCCGATGGATATTTCTTGGGCTGCTGAACATGTGCCTTCCATTTTAGTATGTTGGCATTTAGGCTCACAATCTGGTAATGCAATTGCTGATGTGTTATTTGGCGATTATAATCCGTCAGGAAAATTACCTGTTTCTTTTCCTCATAATGTAGGTCAAGAACCATTATTTTACAATCCTAAAAATACAGGAAGACCTCATAATCCCACTCATGTAACATTTTCTGCTTATAGAGATGCACCTAAAACAGCTTTATATCCTTTTGGTTACGGATTGAGCTATACTACTTTTGAATATAAAAATATAAGATTAGATAAAAACGAAATCCCAGTAAACGGAGAAATAAAACTATCAGTTGATGTTACAAATACAGGAGGTAAAGACGGTGAAGAAGTAATACAATTATATATTAGAGATTTGGTGGGTAGTCTTACCCGCCCTATTAAAGAATTAAAAGGATTTGAAAAAGTTGCTTTAAAAACCGGTGAAACAAAAACCGTTACCTTTACTCTAAATAATGAAACACTTCAGTTTTATACTTTCAATAAAAAATGGGAAGTTGAACCAGGTGATTTTGATGTTTGGGTTGGTGGTGATTCTACAGCACCTTTAAAAGCATCCTTTACCGTAATTGAATAATTATGCAAAAAATAATTCTATACATCTTATTAGTTAGCACCATTACTTTAACAGCACAAACCAAATTACCATCTTTTTTTGGAGACAATATGGTATTGCAACAAGAGCAAGAAGTTTCCATTTGGGGAAATGATACATCAAAAACTCAAATTACCGTAACTGGAAGTTGGGGGGAAGAAGTAAATACAAAAACCAATAAAAATGGAGAATGGCGTGTAAAAATTGCTACGCCTAAAGCTGATAATAAACCCTACACACTTACTATAAAAGGTAGTGAAAAAATAGTATTCAATAATGTGGTTCTAGGTGAAGTTTGGTTATGTTCCGGACAATCTAATATGGAAATGCCTATACGAGGTTTTCCAAATTCGCCAATCAACGGAAGTAATGAAGCTATTTTAAATGCAAAAAATAAAAATATAAGACTATTTCACACAGGTCGTAAAGCAAGTTTAACACCCGTTGATGATGTTAAAGGACAATGGACAGAAGCCACACCAAAAACGGTTGCCTATTTTAGTGCAGTTGCTTATTTTTTTGGTAAAAAATTAAATGCTTCGCTAGATGTTCCTATAGGATTAATCAACTCTTCTTGGGGTGGTGCAAACGCCGAAGCATGGACGGATGTTGAATCATTAAAACAATTCGATGATATTAAAATTCCAAATAAAATTGGTGAAGCAAAACAACATACACCAACAGCACTTTACAACGGAATGATTGCTCCATTTATTGGCTACAATATAAAAGGCACTATTTGGTATCAAGGTGAATCAAATAGAACTCGACCAGAACAATATAAAAAGCTACTACCAGCTATGATTAAAGGTTGGAGAGATAAATGGAATATAGGTGATTTTTCGTTTTATTCAGTACAAATTGCACCCTTTTATTATGGTACAGGCGAATTTGCACCATTCATTGTTGAGTCACAAATTGAGATACTAAAAACCGTTGAAAACACAGGATTAGCAACTACAACAGATATAGGTGCATGTAAAGATATTCATCCTCCCGAGAAAAAGATAATTGGAAACAGATTAGCCTATTGGGCATTGGCAATAGACTATGGTTTTGAAGCAATTTCCTATAAAGGTCCAATTTATGAGTCTATGGAAGTTTTTGATAAGAATAGAGTCCGTATCCATTTTGAAAAATCTGATAGCAGTCGGGATAGAGGTTTGACTAATAAAGGAAACAAATATGATGTAAAAGGGTTTGAAATTGCCGGAGCAGATAAAAAGTTTTATCCGGCAAATGTAGTAATTGGTAGAAATAATTCTGTGGTAGTTTGGAATGAAAATATTGCAAACCCTGTTGCTGTACGCTATGCCTTTGGAAATTGTATTATTGGTACACTTTTTAATACACAAGGCATTCCTGCAGCTTCTTTTAGAACAGATAATTGGGATAATATCAATCGAAAAAATGAAGAAGAACCTAAAAAATAAAGTAGCCATTATTACAGGTGGTGCCGGTGCTCTTGGCGGAGCAATGGCAATAGGTCTTGCAAAACAAGGCGTTAAGGTTGCTATTTTAGGAAGGACTGAAAATACAGTTCAAACTAAAGTTGATGAAATCAAAAATGAAGGAAGTGATGCTATGGGATTAATAGCTGATGTTCTAGATAGAAACCAATTAGAAACTGCTCGTAAACAAGTTATAGAAAAATGGGGTAAGATTGATATTTTGGTCAATGCAGCCGGTGGAAATATGAAAGGCGCTACTATTATGCCAGAAGATAGTTTCTTTGATATGAATATGGATGATTTTGATGCTGTTACCAAACTCAATTTAAAAGGAACTGTATTGCCCACCATTGTTTTTGGAGAACAAATGGCAAAACAGGGCGAAGGAAATGTGATTAATATTTCGTCAATGGCTGCTCAACAAGCGTTGACAAGAGTTGTTGGCTATTCAACATCTAAAGCTTCTATTGATATTTTCACTAAATGGTTAGCTGTGGAAATGGCACAAAAACATTCAGAAAAAATAAGAGTAAATGCCATAGCTCCAGGTTTTTTTATAGGAGCACAAAACAGAAGATTATTATTGAATGAAGATGGTTCGCTAACTACTCGGGGGAAAACAATTGTTGCCAATACACCTATGAAACGTTTTGGTGAAGCTAAAGAATTATTAAGTACCTTGTATTGGTTATGTGATGATGACTCAAGTTTTATCACAGGCATTGTAGTTCCCGTTGATGGTGGATTTAGTGCGTTTTCAGGCGTATAATAAATGTTGCCTTGTCGTTTTTCAATGTCATTACGAGGAGGTAATACGACGTGGCAATTTCTTGATTAGAATAGATTGCCACGTCATTCGTACCTCATTCCTCGCAA
>CAZHYX010000051.1:0-13568 GCA_964536675.1 uncultured Flavobacteriaceae bacterium | reverse complement strand
CACTTAACAGGTAAAGATGTGAAAGTTTTAGCATTAGTTACTCCAGATAAAGAAGCCGAAGCTAAAGAAGCCGGTGCTGACTATGTTGGATTAGACGAATACCTTCAAAAAATTAAAGGAGGATGGACAGATGTTGATGTTATCGTAACAATGCCTAGTGTTATGGGTAAATTAGGACCTTTAGGTAGAATTTTAGGACCTAGAGGTTTAATGCCTAACCCAAAAACTGGTACTGTAACTATGGATGTTGCAAAAGCTGTTAAAGATGTAAAAGGTGGTAAAATTGATTTTAAAGTTGATAAAACAGGAATCATACATGCTGCTATTGGTAAAGCATCTTTTGATGCTGATAAAATTGCTGGTAATGCTGATGAATTGTTACAAACAATTATTAAGTTAAAACCTGCAACAACAAAAGGTACATATATTAAAAGCATTTATATGTCTAGTACAATGAGTCCTAGTGTAGAAATAGATGCTAAATCAGTTGGAGCTTAAAAAGTTTATAATTATGACTAGAGAACAAAAAGCACAAATAATAGACGATTTAACAAGCCAATTAACTGATACAAGTACTATATATCTTGCTGATATATCAGGCTTAGATGCGTCAAACACATCAAAATTACGTAGAGCTTGTTTTAAAGCTGACGTAAAATTGGCAGTTGTTAAAAATACATTGCTTTCAAAAGCAATGGAAAAATCTGATAAAGATTTTGGAGAATTACCAGAAACATTAAAAGGAAATACTTCTTTAATGATCTCTGAAATAAGTAATGCTCCGGCAAAAGTAATTAAAGAATTTCGTAAAAAATCTGATAAGCCTGTTTTAAAAGGCGCTTATATTGAAGAAGCTATTTATGTTGGTGATGACCAATTAGATATACTAGTAAATATTAAGTCTAAAGAAGAACTTATCGGAGATATTATTAGCTTATTACAGTCACCAGCTAAAAATGTTATTTCAGCATTACAGTCAGGTGGTAGTAAGTTATCAGGAATTATTAAAACATTATCAGAAAAATAGTAATACACACATAAACTAAATAATAAAAATTAAAACAAATTAAAATGGCAGATATTAAAAAAATGGGCGATAGTTTAGTAAGCCTAACTGTAAAAGAGGTAACTGAATTAGCAACTTACCTTAAAGAAGAACACGGTATTGAACCTGCTGCTGCAGCTGTAGCTGTAGCCGGACCAGCTGCTGGTGGAGATGACGCTGCAGGAGAAGAAAAATCAGAATTTGATGTAATTCTTAAAGCTGCAGGTGCTTCTAAATTAGCAGTTGTAAAATTAGTTAAAGAATTAACTGGTTTAGGTCTTAAAGATGCCAAAGGTTTAGTTGATAATGCCCCTTCTCCAATAAAAGAAGGTGTATCTAAAGACGAAGCTGAAGGTCTTAAAAAATCTTTAGAAGAAGCAGGAGCTGAAGTTGAGCTTAAATAAGCTTTACCCCGTCTCGAGTAATCGGGCTCGGGATTAAACAATGAAGGTTTAGGTCTTTGAACATAGCGTTCAAATGACCTAGACCATTTTTGCATATATATTCGTTCGTATTAAATTTATTAGGTTTTTAATTAAAAATTTTCTCCATTGTCGACACTAAATAGTACCAAAAGAGTAAACTTCGCATCAGCAAAATTAATTACTGATTATCCAGATTTTTTAGATATTCAAGTAAAATCGTTTCAAGATTTTTTCCAATTAGAAACAAAAGCAGATGAAAGAGGTAATGAAGGTTTATACAAAACTTTCTCAGATAATTTTCCAATTACAGATACTAGAAACCAATTTGTTTTAGAGTTTATTGATTACTTTGTTGACCCACCTAGATATTCTATCCAAGAATGTATAGAAAGAGGGTTGACTCATAGTGTTCCGTTAAAAGCTAGACTAAAACTATACTGTACAGACCCTGAACATGAAGATTTTGAAACAATTGTACAGGATGTGTATTTAGGTACAATTCCTTACATGACCAACAGTGGTACTTTTGTTATCAATGGGGCTGAAAGAGTTGTGGTTTCTCAATTACACCGTTCACCCGGAGTATTCTTCGGACAATCTTTCCATGCAAATGGTACCAAATTATATTCTGCAAGAGTAATTCCTTTTAAAGGATCTTGGATAGAGTTTGCTACAGATATCAATCAAGTGATGTATGCTTATATTGATAGAAAGAAAAAATTACCAGTAACAACACTTTTCCGAGCTATCGGATTTGAGCGCGATAAAGATATTCTTGAAATTTTTGACCTTGCTGATGAAGTAAAAGTTTCAAAAAGTGGTCTTAAAAAAGTACTAGGCCGTAAACTTGCCGCTAGAGTTTTAAAAACTTGGCATGAAGACTTTGTTGATGAAGATACCGGTGAAGTAGTTTCTATTGAACGTAACGAAATTGTATTAGATAGAGATACTATTCTTGAAAAAGATAATATTGAAGAGATTCTTGAAGCCGAAGCTAAAACAATTTTATTACATAAAGAAGACCATCAAATGGGTGATTATGCAATTATCCATAATACACTTCAAAAAGACCCAACAAACTCTGAAAAAGAAGCTGTTGAACATATTTATCGTCAACTACGAAATGCTGAACCGCCTGATTATGAAACGGCTAAAGGTATTATAAATAAATTATTCTTTTCTGAACAGCGTTATAATCTTGGAGAAGTTGGACGTTATAGAATGAATAAAAAGTTAGAACTTGATATTGATATCAATGAAAAAGTTTTAACAAAAATTGATATTATTACCATAATCAAAAATTTGATAAAGTTAGTAAATTCTAAAGCTGAAGTAGATGATATTGACCACTTATCAAACCGTCGTGTACGTACTGTAGGTGAACAATTGGCTAGTCAGTTTGGTGTTGGTCTTTCTCGTATGGCTCGAACCATTCGTGAACGTATGAATGTACGTGACAATGAAGTGTTTACGCCTATAGATTTGATAAATGCAAAAACTTTATCATCTGTGATTAATTCTTTTTTTGGTACAAATCAATTATCTCAATTTATGGATCAAACCAATCCATTAGCTGAGATTACACATAAAAGAAGGTTATCAGCATTGGGCCCAGGAGGTTTATCTAGAGAAAGAGCCGGATTTGAAGTACGTGATGTTCATTATACACATTATGGTCGTTTATGTCCTATTGAAACACCAGAAGGGCCAAATATTGGTTTGATTTCTTCTTTGGCTGTATATGCTAAAGTGAATAGTTTAGGATTTATTGAAACTCCATATAGAGAAGTTATCGATGGTAAGATTGATGTAACTAAAGAACCTATTTATTTAAGTGCAGAACAAGAAGAAGAAAAGAAAATTGCACAATCTAATTTAGATTTAGATGATAAAGGTAATATTATATTAGAAAAAGTTGTAGTTCGTGAAGAAGGTGATTTTCCTCTAGTGACACCTCAAGAAGTCAATTATATGGATGTATCTCCTAATCAAATTTCTTCTATTTCGGCTTCATTGATTCCTTTCTTAGAACATGATGATGCGAATAGAGCTTTGATGGGATCTAATATGATGCGTCAAGCGGTACCTTTGATGAGACCTGAATCTCCAATTGTAGGAACTGGTTTAGAACGAAGAGTAGCAACCGATTCAAGAATTTTAATCAATGCAGAAGG
This sequence comes from uncultured Flavobacteriaceae bacterium, assembly GCA_964536675.1. Taxonomy (GTDB): domain Bacteria; phylum Bacteroidota; class Bacteroidia; order Flavobacteriales; family Flavobacteriaceae; genus Aureibaculum. The sequence goes on along the minus strand of CAZHYX010000051.1, from coordinate 9,924 downwards.
TGACGGAGTAATAGATTATGTTGATTCTGATAAAATTACAATTACTTATAATAGAACTGATGAGCAAAAGCTAGTTAGTTTTGAAAAAGATTCTAAAACTTATAATTTAATTAAGTTTAGAAAAACGAATCAAGGTACTTCAATAAACTTACATCCAATTGTTAAAAAGGGTGATAAGGTTACTAAAGGACAAGTTCTTTGTGAAGGTTATGCTACTGAAAAAGGCGAATTAGCACTTGGTAGAAATATGAAAGTAGCTTTTATGCCTTGGAAAGGATATAACTTTGAAGATGCAATCGTAATTTCTGAAAAAGTAGTTCGTGAAGATATCTTTACCTCAATTCATATCGATGAGTATTCATTAGATGTGAGAGATACTAAATTAGGCGCTGAAGAATTGACAAATGATATTCCTAACGTTAGTGAAGAAGCAACTAAAGATTTAGATGAAAACGGAATGATTCGTATTGGTGCTGAAATTAAACCAGGTGACATTTTAATTGGTAAAATTACACCAAAAGGAGAGTCAGACCCTACACCCGAAGAAAAGCTTTTAAGAGCAATTTTTGGTGATAATGCAGGCGATGTTAAAGACGCTTCATTAAAAGCTTCACCTTCATTAAAAGGAGTGGTAATTGACAAAAAATTATTCCAAAGATCAGTTAAAGATAAAGCTAAAAGAAGTCAAGATAAAGAAGATATCGCTAGACTTGAAGCCGATTTTATTGTGAAATTTGAAGCTATAAGAGGAAGGTTAGTTGAAAAATTATTTACTTTAATTAATGGTAAAACCTCTCAGGGTGTACAAAATGATTTGAGCGAAGTAATATTTCCTAAAGGTAAGAAATTCACCTTAAAAATGTTAAACGTTATCAATGGTTTTGAATATTTAACCAAAGGAGTATGGACAACTGATAAGAAAATTAATAATTTAGTTAATCAGTTAATTCATAATTATAAAATTAAAGTGAATGACCTACAAGGTTCATTGCGTAGAGAGAAATTTACGATATCAGTTGGTGATGAATTACCGGCAGGTATTGTAAAATTGGCTAAAGTTTATATTGCTAAAAAACGTAAACTAAAAGTTGGTGATAAAATGGCAGGACGTCATGGTAATAAAGGTATTGTAGCACGTATTGTACGTCAAGAAGATATGCCTTTCTTAGAAGATGGAACACCAGTTGATATTGTATTGAATCCATTAGGAGTACCATCGCGTATGAATATTGGTCAGATCTATGAAACCGTATTGGGTTGGGCTGGTCAAAAATTAGGTCAGAAATATTCAACACCTATTTTTGATGGAGCTACAATTGATGAAATCACTGCACTAACGAATGAAGCAGGTGTGCCTGAATTTGGACATACTTATTTATATGATGGTGGTAGTGGAGAGCGTTTTGATCAACCTGCAACTGTAGGTGTAATATATATGATTAAACTAGGCCATATGATTGAAGATAAAATGCATGCTCGTTCAATTGGACCTTATTCATTAATTACGCAACAACCATTAGGTGGTAAAGCACAATTTGGTGGGCAACGTTTTGGTGAAATGGAAGTTTGGGCACTTGAAGCTTATGGAGCATCAAGTACACTAAGAGAAATCTTAACTGTAAAATCTGATGACGTATTGGGTAGAGCTAAAACTTACGAGTCAATCGTAAAAGGAGAGCCAATGCCTGAACCAGGTTTACCAGAATCATTTAACGTATTAATGCACGAGTTAAAAGGACTTGGCTTAGACGTTAGATTAGAAGAATAATAAATAAAGCTGTCAGATTTTATGCTAATAGCTTTCACAATACATTTTTACATTTTAATTGATTGCATTAAGATATTATGGCAAAACAAAGAGAAAAATACACTGTAAAAAAATTCAATAAAATTTCAATTGGTTTGGCTTCGCCAGAATCAATTTTAGAGAAATCTAGAGGTGAAGTTTTAAAACCTGAAACTATAAATTATCGTACACATAAACCAGAGAGAGATGGTTTGTTTTGTGAGCGTATTTTTGGTCCTATTAAAGATTTTGAATGTGCTTGCGGTAAATACAAAAGAATACGTTATAAAGGTATTATTTGTGACCGTTGTGGAGTAGAAGTTACTGAGAAAAAGGTACGTAGAGATAGAGTAGGTCATATTAATTTAGTAGTACCTGTAGCGCATATTTGGTATTTCAGATCATTACCTAATAAGATGGGCTATCTTTTAGGCTTACCATCTAAGAAATTAGATATGATTATTTACTACGAACGTTATGTAGTAATTCAACCGGGTGATGCTAAAAATACTGAAGAAGAACCATTACAAAAAATGGATTTCTTAACGGAAGAAGAATATTTAGATATTCTAGAAACACTTCCTCAAGAAAATCAATATTTAGATGATACTGACCCTAATAAGTTTATTGCTAAAATGGGTGCTGAATGTCTAATTGAACTATTGGCAAGAATTGATCTAGATGCATTATCTTATGAATTAAGACATAAAGCAAATACTGAAACTTCTAAACAACGTAAAATGGAAGCGTTAAAACGCCTAAATGTTGTTGAAGCATTAAGAGATGCTAATAAAAATAGAGAAAATAAACCTGAGTGGATGATTATGAAGGTGGTACCGGTTATTCCACCAGAATTACGTCCATTAGTTCCTCTTGATGGAGGTAGATTTGCTACTTCAGATTTAAATGATTTATATCGTAGAGTAATCATCCGTAACAATCGTTTAAAAAGATTGGTTGAGATTAAAGCCCCTGAAGTTATTTTACGAAATGAAAAACGTATGTTACAAGAATCTGTAGATTCTTTATTTGACAACACACGTAAATCATCAGCAGTAAAAACAGAATCTAACAGACCATTAAAATCATTATCTGATTCATTAAAAGGTAAACAAGGTCGTTTTCGTCAAAATCTATTAGGTAAACGTGTTGATTATTCTGCACGTTCGGTAATTGTTGTAGGACCAACATTAAAATTATCAGAATGTGGATTGCCAAAAGATATGGCTGCAGAATTATACAAACCTTTTATTATTAGAAAACTAATTGAAAGAGGTATTGTAAAGACTGTAAAATCTGCTAAAAAGATTATAGATAAAAGAGAACCTGTAGTTTGGGATATTTTAGAAAATGTATTGAAAGGGCACCCTGTATTATTGAATCGTGCTCCTACACTTCACCGTTTAGGTATTCAAGCATTTCAACCTAAACTGATTGAAGGTAAAGCAATTCAATTACACCCATTAGTGTGTACGGCTTTTAATGCCGATTTTGATGGAGATCAAATGGCAGTGCATTTACCATTAGGTCCTGAAGCTATTTTAGAAGCACAATTATTAATGTTGGCTTCGCATAGTATTTTAAATCCGGCTAATGGTTCACCAATTACAGTACCATCACAAGATATGGTTCTTGGTTTGTATTATATGACCAAAGAGCGTAAATCTACTAAAGATCATAAAATAAAAGGAGAAGGAACTATTTTTTACTCACCTGAAGAAGTAACTATTGCATTTAATGAGAAAAAAGTTGATTTGAATGCAGGTATTAAAGTAAGAACCAAAGATTTTAATGAAGAAGGAGAGTTGGTAAATCAAATTATTGAGACTACTGTTGGTAGAGTATTATTTAATGAAGTTGTACCAGAAAAAGCGGGGTATATTAATGAGGTTTTAAATAAAAAAAAGAGTCGATATTTGTAGAATTATATCTTTAAGAGATATTATTGGTAATATATTAAAAGTCACTAATGTACCAATTACAGGTGAATTTTTAGATGCCATTAAAGAAATGGGCTATAAATTTGCTTTTCAAGGTGGACTATCTTTTAGTTTAGGTGATATTATTATACCTGATGAAAAAGCTAGTATGATAGCGGCTGCTAATGAACAAGTTGATACTATTACTGCTAGTTATAACATGGGTATGTTAACTAACAAAGAACGTTATAATCAAGTAATTGATATTTGGGGTTCTACTAATAATAGATTAACCGAATTATCTATGAAGCGTCTTAGAGAAGACCAACAAGGGTTTAATTCAGTATATATGATGCTTGATTCTGGCGCAAGGGGTTCTAAAGAACAAATTCGTCAGTTAACAGGTATGCGTGGTTTGATGGCCAAGCCTAAAAAATCTACAGCGGGTGGTGGTGAGATTATTGAAAACCCTATTTTATCTAACTTTAAAGAAGGATTATCAATTCTTGAATACTTTATTTCTACACACGGTGCTCGTAAAGGTCTTGCAGATACAGCATTAAAAACAGCAGATGCAGGTTATTTAACACGTCGTTTAGTTGATGTATCTCAAGATGTTATCATCAATGAAAAAGATTGTGGTACATTAAGAGGCTTAGATATTTATCCGTTAAAGAAAAACGAAGAAATTGTTGAAACTTTAGGCGAAAGAATTTTAGGAAGAGTTTCGCTAAATGATGTTCATCATCCATTAACAGATGAAATTATAGTGAAAGCTGGTGAAGAAATTAATGAGGGTATCGTTGCTGAAATTGAAAATTCACCTATTGAAAGTATAGAGGCACGTTCTGCTTTAACTTGCGAATCTAAAAAAGGTATTTGTGCTAATTGTTATGGGCATAGTTTATCAACGTTAAAAATGGTTCAGATTGGAGAAGCAGTTGGTGTAATTGCAGCACAATCTATTGGTGAACCAGGTACACAGTTAACATTACGTACATTCCACGTTGGTGGTATTGCAGGAAACATTTCGGAAGACAATAAACTAATTGCAAAATTTGACGGTAAAATAGAAATTGAAGAATTGAATATAGTTGAAGGCGTTGATAATGATGGTGAAAAAGTAAATATTGTTATTTCTAGAACTTCTGAAATCAAAATTGTTGATAAAAAGACAGGTATTACTTTGAGTACAAATAATTTACCTTATGGCTCTCATCTTTTAATTAAAAGCAAAGGTACCATTAAGAAAGGTGACGTTATTTGTCGATGGGATCCGTATAATGGTGTAATTGTATCAGAATATAAAGGTAAAATTGTCTTTGAAGATATAGAACAAGGAGTTAACTATCAAGTTGAGATTGATGAACAAACCGGTTTCCAAGAGATGGTTATTTCCGATTCTAAGAATAAGAAAATTGTACCAACTTTACTTATTGAGGGACCAAAAGGAGAAATATTACGTTCATATAGTTTACCTGTTGGAGCTCATTTAATTGTAAAAGAAGGTGAGAAGATTGAGGCCGGTAAAGTATTAGTAAAAATACCTAGAAAATCTGGTAAAGCAGGCGATATTACCGGTGGTTTACCAAGAGTTACAGAACTATTTGAAGCTCGTGATCCTTCAAACCCTGCAGTTGTTTCTGCAGTTGACGGTGTTGTTTCTTTTGGAAAAATTAAACGTGGTAATCGTGAAATAATTGTAGAATCTAAATCTGGCGAGATTAGAAAATATTTAGTAAAACTTTCAAATCAAATCTTAGTTCAAGAAAATGATTATATAAAAGCAGGTATGCCTTTATCTGACGGCGCTGTAACACCTTCAGATATTCTAAAAATTAAAGGACCATCTGCTGTTCAAATGTATTTGGTGAATGAAATTCAAGAGGTATATAGACTACAAGGGGTGAAAATTAATGATAAACATTTTGAAGTTGTTGTACGTCAAATGATGCTTAAAGTTAGAATCATTGATTCAGGTGATACTATTTTCTTAGAAAATCAATTGATACACAAGAAAGACTTTATAGAGGAAAATGATGCTATTTATGGAATGAAAATTGTTGAAAATGAAGGCGATTCTGAAAATTTAAAAGCAGGACAAATGGTATCTGCTCGTAAATTAAGAGATGAAAACTCTATTTTAAGAAGAGCAGATAAAAATTTAGTAGAAGCTAAAGATGCTATGCCTGCAACAGCAGAGCCTATTTTACAAGGTATAACTAGAGCGTCGTTACAAACTAAATCATTTATTTCGGCTGCGTCATTTCAAGAAACAACTAAAGTATTAAATGAAGCTGCTGTAAGTGGTAAAATAGATACTTTGGAAGGACTAAAAGAAAATGTTATAGTTGGTAAGAAAATACCTGCAGGTACTGGTATGCGTATCTATGATCATATGATAGTTGGTTCAGCTGAAGAAATGAAAGCTAATTAATTATGAAAGAAGAAAAAGCAAAACAGAATCAATTAAATATTGAGTTAGACGAAAGTGTAGCTGATGGAACTTATGCTAATTTGGCAATTATTAATCATTCAGTTTCTGAATTTGTTGTCGATTTTGTAAATGTGATGCCAGGTACACCAAAAGCCAAAGTAAAATCTAGAATTATTTTGACACCACAACATGCTAAACGTTTTATGAAGGCGTTGGCTGAAAATGTGAATAGATTTGAAAAAGCCCATGGTGAAATAAAAGATTATGAACAACCTCCAATTCCGATGAATTTCGGACCGACAGGTCAAGCATAAATAATTTAAACGCCAAGCATATTGCTTGGCGTTTTTTATACCAGTTATAAATTATATTCCCTCTAAGGTTTTGTCTAATAAATTGATCTTTTCATTTGTTTCTTTTATCAAAACATATAGCTCTTCATAAATCCATTCACCCTCAATTTTATCACCTTTAATAATTACAGAACCCTTACCTTTTGAACCTTTTAAAGGAATTTTAATATCCACTTCACCAGTATCATTTTTTATTGAAATATTACCTTGCATAATTCCCGCTGTTTCAACAGGACTCCCAAGTTGTTCAATAACGTGCGGATTGTTTATAGCTTGCTCAATAGCATATTCATAAGGCACAGAACCTGTAAATATTTTAGAAACTCCAAAAATAGCAGCACCAATACCAAATACAAATAGTAAAATGATAACTAAACAACCACTGGTGGGTACAACCCATATCCAATTCCTGCTAAACCAACCCTTTTGTTGTACGTATTCGCTCATGTTTTTTAAGTTTTGATTTCTTTTAAAGAAGTTAATTTAATTACAGAAAATTACACTTTTTTTATCACGCTAGTTACAATTCCCCAAATCACAAAATTATTTTCTTCCGTAACTTTTATAGGCTCATAATCTGGGTTTTCGGGTTGTAGCCATATTCCATCTGCTTCAACTTTTAATCGTTTTACGGTAAACTCACCATCAATAAAACATACCGCAATTTTATTGTGTTCAGGTTCTAAACTTTTATCAACTACTAATAGATCATTATCATCTAAACCTGCACCAACCATTGATTGTCCGCTTACACGAGCAAAAAATGTTGCTTCTTTATTTTTGATAAGCTCTTTGTCTAAACTAATCCGTTGTTGCTTAAAATCATCAGCAGGTGAAGGGAAACCCGCAGATATACCTACATCAACAAAAATAGCTCCTGTAGTATCTGTATTGATTTCAGGAGTATAAAATATTAAATTTTGTGATTTATATAGTTGCATTTTCTTTTTATTTTGTCATTGCGAAAAATGGAATGATGTGACAATCTTTTTATAAGATTCCTTCACTTCGTTCAGAATGATTATTATTTTACTTCGAGTATCTCATTAATATCAGTTGTATATCTTGGCGATAAATGCTCTTGACGCATTTTCCAAGTACGTTTTAAATCTTGACTGGCGAGTTTTATTTTATAGTCACCAAACTTAGTGTTTAAATTATCAAATACAGACATCAATGGTTTGTGTTTAGGGTTTTCATTATTAAATAAATCTAATTGATGATTATCTGTTGGCACCAAACCGGTAACAATTACACCGGCACGTTTGTATTTAATACCACTTCTAAAAATTGAAGATACAGCATTAACGGCAGCAGTACTAATTACCAAACTAGAATCTGTAGGATAAGGTAATATTATTGATTTATTGGTTCTATGTTGAGGGGTATCTTTTTTATGCCGATTACTACTTAATAAAACAAGTATCATATGACAGCTAGAGCCTTGTTTGCGTAATTTTTCAGCACAGCTTGTTGCAAAAGTTGATACACGCTCTTTAATATTATCAATATCAGAAAAAGTGTACTCAAAACTTCGTGTCGTTGCAATAGCTCGTTTTGTTTTAGGTGTATCTAAAGCTAAAGTTGAGACACCCTCCAGTTCTTTTTTAAGTTTCCATTCAGTAATAGAAAAGTTTTTACGAATCCATTCATCTGATAATTGTATAAAATCATAGGCCGTTTTAATATTTTTAACTTTTAAACGTTTTTGTAAACCATGACCAATTCCCCAAACATCTTCAATTTTAATCCATTTTAATGCTTTTATTCTCTTTTCATCTGAATCAATAACAAAGACACCATCCGTTTGTTTCGGAAATTTACGTGCAATTTTATTAGCTACTTTAGACAAGGCTTTAGTAGGTGCAATACCAACGCAAGTAGGAATTCCTGTCCATTTTAAAATACGTTGTCTTATTTCATTTCCGTAAAGGCTAAGATTATAATTTTCAAAACCTTTAAACTGTAAAAAAGCTTCATCAATACTATAGATTTCAACATCTGGAGTAAACTGCTGTAAGATAGACATGACCCGAGTGCTCATATCACCATATAAGGGATAGTTTGAAGAAAGCACATGAATGTTATACTCTTTAAAGAACTGTTTGTATTTAAATGCAGGCGCGCCCATTGGTAAACCTACTGCTTTAGCTTCATCACTACGCGAGATTACACAACCATCATTATTTGACAGAATGGCAATAGGTTTATTACGTAAATTCGGATTAAAAACCCGTTCGCAAGAAGCATAAAAATTATTACAATCTACAAGTGCAAACATGTTTATAAAGGTACATAATACTATTTATAATTTGGGTTTACCGAAGAAAAAGGTATTGTATATATTTGTTAGTATGAAACGATTAAAAAATAAAATAGCTATTAACACAGGTGGTGCATCAGGAATAGGAAAGGCAGCCTCTTTGAGGTTTGCAAAAGAAGGAGCTACAGTTATTATTTGGGATATTGACAAAGAGAAATGTGCTGAAACCTTAGCTGAACTCAAATCAAAAGGATATGAAAGCGATGGGTATGTGTTAGATACAACCGATGCAACCAAAACAGAAAAGATAGCTGAAATAGTTGCTTCTAAATATGGACAAATAGATATTCTAATCAACAATGCAGGAATAACCCGTGATGCAACTTTTAAGAAAATGACTTTTAAAGAATGGCAACAAGTAATTGATGTAAATCTAACAGGTGTTTTTAATTGTACCAAAGCCATTTCGCCTTATATGATTGAAAATAACTATGGCAGAATAATCAATACGTCTTCTGTAGTTGGTTTGTACGGTAATTTCGGACAGACAAATTATGCTACTAGTAAAGCCGGGCTGATAGGTTTTACCAAATCTCTTGCTAAAGAATTAGGGAAATATAATATTACTGTCAATGCAGTTGCACCGGGGTTTATCGAAACAGATATGGTAAAAACTATTCCTGATAAAGTAGTAGAAATAATGAAAAGTAGATCTCCATTAAATAGATTATGGATTCCAGAAGATATTGCAAATTCTTATCTATTTTTAGCTTCAGATGAGGCTTCATATATCAGTGGAGCGGTACTAAGTGTGGATGGTGCTTTTTCTTAATCAGGATAACACATTAAGTTTTTTGCCACAAATTCACTGATTTTTTCAATTGGCGATTAAAATAATTACTCAAATTTTTTGAAAAAGCCAAAGAATTTTTCTATTAGTGAAATAATAAATTACGTTATCGAAGACGAAAATACGTGAATTAGTGACTTTTTAGCCATATTTTAGTTTATTGCGTTTACTCTAATCATAACAACTATAACTTATTTTTTAGATATATTTTTATATATATTTGTCGCTAATATTAAATTCAAGTAATGAAAAAAAATAGTTCACTACTACTATTTTTTATTTTTATCAGTATAATAGGTATCGCACAAAACGATAC
>CAZHYX010000050.1:11755-13613 GCA_964536675.1 uncultured Flavobacteriaceae bacterium | reverse complement strand
CTTCTAATGTTTTTACATACATAGCCGTTGCCTCTGGAGATGCTTGTTGAAATTCACCATCATCAATGGCATTATATTCAATCAAATTTACTTTTGAAGGTACTTTTTTGCAATAGGTAACCAAGGCATTGGCATCTTTTTGTGTATCGTTAATTCCTTCCCAAATAACATATTCAAAAGTGATTATTTTCTTTGTTTTAGCGTACCAATACTGCAAGGCTTCTAACAATTCAGCCAAATTACTCTTTTCGTTTATCGGCATCATTTTAGAACGCACTTCATCAATGGCAGAATGTAGTGAAACTGCCAGATTAAATTTTACTTCATCATCAGCTAATTTTTTAATCATTTTAGGAATACCAACGGTAGAAAGTGTAATTCGTTTTGGCGACATACCCAGCCCTTCATCAGAGGTAATTTTATCAATTGACGCTAACACATTTTTATAGTTTAATAAAGGTTCACCCATACCCATAAAAACGATATTTGATAATTTATGATTGTGGTAAAATCGACTCTGTTTATCAATAGCAACAACCTGGTCATAAATTTCATCAGGATTCAAATTACGCATTCGTTTTAAACGAGCTGTAGCACAAAAATGACAATCTAAACTACAACCCACTTGACTGGAAACACAAGCCGTAGTTCTGGTTTCTGTAGGAATTAATACCGATTCAACAATTAAACTGTCATGTAGTTTGATGGCATTTTTAATGGTACCATCATTTGAACGTTGCATTTGGTCAACTTCAATATGGTTGATTACAAAATTTTCTTCAAGCATGGCTCTGGTTTCTTTTGACAGATTGGTCATATCATCAAAAGAATATGTTGCTTTATGCCATAACCATTCATAGACCTGATTACCACGAAAAGCTTTATCGCCATTTTGGATAAAAAATATACGAAGTTCTTCTTTGGTCAATGCTCGTATGTCTTGTTTTTTAATCATTCTGATATAAAAAACGCCTTAGTTCTGATAATTATCTGAATTAAGGCGTAATTAATTATGTGAATTGGTACTATTTTATTTGCTCAGCACTATTTTCTTTACAATACTTCTATTAGTATCAATTTCAGTAATCTTAATAAAATAGATATCGCTTGGTAAATTGCCTAAATCTATAATTTCATTATTTTGTAATTTGTCAACTAATAATGTTTGACCTAGTACATTATAAACCTCATAGTTTAAGTCACCAACCAAGCCTGTAACTTTAATTTGTAAAGCACCATCTGTAGGGTTAGGAAAAAGCGAAATGTTTCTTTCTAAAAATTCATCATTAACTGATAGTGGTGCAGTTATGCTCATCTCTGTTAATTCAGATGAACTAAACTCTCCTCCTCCATCTAAAATTATAGTTCCATCATCTGTTTTTAGTGAATACAATCCATCTCCAAACCCACAACAAATACCATCATCTGCAGCATCAAAAATCTCAAAAGTATAGCACTCACCTAAAGAAACATTAAAAGATTCTTCAAAAGTTGTATTATCATCAACAGTTTCAGTGTATGGCCCACCACTAGCAATAATAGTATTACTACTATCTTTAAATTCCCAAGAAGTTTCTTGAGCCCAATCATCAGTCAATAAAGTAAGGTGAACCTGAGTTGTATTAAATTCATCTGTTAAAGAAAAATTAGTTGCACTACTATCATTTGTAGTATTCTCATCTGTACCTCCATTAGGGTTTGAACTAGCAACATTAAATACATGTGCCCCAGAACTCACTGCAATAGGTGATAATACAATGTTCTCTGTTTCATTTTGGGCTAATGTACCTGTCCAGTTTATCATAGTTGACGAACCTCCATCTATATCCCAATTTATGGTTAAACTGGTTAAAGTAGT
>CAZHYX010000050.1:0-11655 GCA_964536675.1 uncultured Flavobacteriaceae bacterium | reverse complement strand
AGCAGTACCGCCTGCATCCCATGAAACACCAAAGCGCCCATAATAATCTAATTGACCATTATCATTTGTTCCTGAGCAAGCCGCGCCTCCTCCAAAAAGCTGCCCTATAATGCGACCGTTATTATCAAATAATGGTGATCCTGATGACCCTGGTTCTGTTACACCTAACTCCCATCCACTTCCGGCAGAAGTAATTTCCCAAGTTTGAGCTCCAGCATTAACATTCTTAATCACACCTGTATCATCTCTACAAATTTTCATGATGTCACCTGCTGGGTGATGAATGCCAACCACAAATGAGGGTGCAACCTCAGTCTTGTCCCAGCCTGCCCAAACTCTATCCCAAGCAGTAGGTATTGCACTATTCAATTCTATTAATGCCACATCAGAATTCGAATTATTAGCTCTTAAAGTTGCGCCACTAATTGTCATATTTGTAGGGCCGTCTGTACTTGCAGTAGTTGCAGCACAAACCGGATTTGGGCTAATCCAACCAAAACGAAACACCCAATTAGCAAGATTTTGTCCATCAGTACAGTGATTAGCTGTCAATAGATATGGAACTTCGTCATTATTAGTATTGTTTATAAGCGCTCCTGTACACCAATCATTCCCATTATTTAATATCAACGCAACAGATTTTTTATTATGATCTTTATGTTGTTCCCAATCAGATCCAATAGGGCAATCAACATCATGATTACAATCACCTGAGTCTCCTAAAACTTTTTGATAGGTTTCTCTAGTTCTATAACTATGGGTAGCATTGGCAATATGTAGTTTACCCAACCCTTTTACTTCATTAGGTTCATAATATTCAATCCATACTTTGTCTCCTTTTACCAACCAAGTTCCTAATATACCACTTTTTTGATTTTGAATATCAGTATAAGCACCTAGTAGATCTGACCTATCTTCATTATATAGATATACTTTTCCACCTTGAGGCATAAAAAATTTATCAAAAATAAAATTCAAACTCAAAGCTCCTTTTGATTCAAAAAGAATTCTCCAAACACGATCGCCATTATCTAATTCGGTCCAAAGGCCTGAATTTTCTAAGCCATAATCTACGGTATGTTTATAGCCAAATCGCCAAGGTCTTGCTTGAAGTTTGTCATTAGTTTTATCTTCTTCTAGTATAGCTTTTAAATCAAAAGAAGGTAATTTAATTGCTTGTACAGCTTTGGTTTCTTGTAATTTAAGTTTCCAGCTTATCGGTTTTCCTTCATTTGTTACCTGAGCAACCAGCGTTAACGAATAACAAAAAAAGAATAAGAGTAGTGTTTTTTTCATGCGAATAGAGTTATTTAAAATTAATGTGTAAATATATAAAATTTTAACAATAAAACCTTTCTAAACATACAATTAGAAAGGTTTTATTGTTTTTTTGATTTGAGTTTTAACACAAGTCTATTATTTATATAATCAACATAGCATCTCCATAAGAATAAAAATTGTACTTTTCTTTAATTGCTTCGGCGTAGGCATGTTTTAAAAAATCGTGCCCCGCAAAAGCTGAAGTCATCATCATCAAAGTTGATTTTGGTGTATGAAAATTAGTAATCATAGCATTCGCTATACTAAAATCATGTGGAGGAAAAAGAAATTTGTTAGTCCATCCGGTAAATGGTTTTAAACGTTGGCTAGCAGATACTGAACTTTCAAAAGTTCTCATTACGGTTGTACCAACAGCACATATTCTTTTTTTAGTATCTAACGCTGTATTCACAATTTTAACGGCACTTTCAGGAATATCAATTTGCTCAGAATCCATTTTATGTTTAGATAAATCTTCAACCTCAACGGGATTGAAGGTTCCTAAACCAACATGTAATGTGATTTCACCTAAATTAATTCCGTTAATTTCTAATTTTTTCAATAAATGTTTGGAGAAATGTAAACCTGCTGTGGGTGCAGCTACAGCGCCTTCATGTTTTGCATAAATAGTTTGATATCTTTCAATATCTAAAGGCTCTGCATCTCTTTTAATATATTTCGGTAGAGGTGTTTGCCCCAATTCTTTTAATTTTTTTCTAAATTCTTCATAACTACCGTCAAATAAAAAACGTAGTGTTCTTCCTCTAGAGGTTGTATTGTCTATAACTTCTGCAACTAAGTCTTCATTTTCGCCAAAAAATAATTTATTCCCAATTCTTATTTTACGCGCAGGGTCTACTAACACATCCCACAGACGACTTTCTTCATTAAGTTCTCTCAATAAAAAAACTTCTATTCTGGCACCTGTTTTTTCTTTATTACCGTATAACCTTGCCGGGAATACTTTTGTGTTATTAAAAATCATTACATCACCTTCTTCAAAATAATCAACTAAATCTTTAAACAATTTATGCTGAATAGTTTCAGTTTTTTTATCAAGTATCATTAATCGTGCTTCGTCTCTTTGTTCCGAAGGGTATTCTGCTAACAAATTTTCAGGTAATTCAAATTTGAAATGTGATAATTTCATTCTCATATGTTTCTGCTTTTAAAAAATGTGTGCAAATATACAATATCGATATAGGGCTTGTCAAGTGTTTAACCAATTTTTTTATAAAAGAAAATATAGTAACGGAAAATGTATCTTTGCAAAAATTATTTTTTGATGTCTAAAAAAGTTACTCCTTATAAAGATTCAACACTTAGTAAAAAGGAACAAGTTGCACAGATGTTTGATAATGTATCTAATAATTATGATTTTTTAAATCGTATAATGACATTTGGTATAGATATAAAATGGCGAAAAAAAGTGGTAGCCATTGTCAATAAAAATAAACCTGAAACTATTCTTGATATTGCTACTGGTACTGGTGATTTTGCAATTATGCTTGCTAAATTAAATCCTAAAAAAATTACTGGTTTAGACATTTCTAAAGGAATGCTTGACGTCGGTATTAAAAAGGTAAAAGACAAAAACCTTGACAAATTGATTGATATGATATTAGGTGATTCTGAAAAATTACCTTTTGAAGATAATAGTTTTGATGCTATAACTGTTGGTTTTGGGGTTCGAAACTTTGAAAACCTAGACAAAGGGCTTCAAGAAATTTATCGTGTACTAAGACCTAATGGTATTTTTGTAGTACTAGAAACTTCTCAACCAGAAAAATTTCCTGTAAAGCAATTGTTTAATTTTTATTCAAAATATATTATTCCTACTATAGGAAAACTCTTCTCAAAAGACAAAAGAGCATATACATATTTACCTCAATCTGCTGCAATTTTCCCTTATGGAAAAAAGTTCAACAATATTTTAGAAAAAAACGGGTTTAATAATGCAACTAACAAACCCTTAACTTTTGGAGCAGCCTCCATTTATACAGCAACAAAATAAAAAATTAAGCAGATGAAAAGAGTTTTTTTATGTATCATTTGTGTGTTTTTATTAAGTAGTAGCATTATAATCGCACAAAAAAAAGAAAGAGTTGAATACCTTCCTAACGAGGATAAAAAAAAATTACACTTTGGTTATTATTTAGGCTTAAATAATAAAAGTTTTAAGGTAAGTTATAATGCCTCTTCATTAGCACTTAATTCTGGTACTGATAATTTAGTGTCAGTTGACGAGTCTCTTGGTTTTAATGTTGGTTTAGTAGTTGACTATAAATTACATGATAATATTAATTTACGATTTGAACCAGGCTTATCTAGTAATACAAAAACACTAACTTTTAATAATCCTGATATTCCGAATACCGATAGAGATCGCATTCGCGAAGTCCCCGGTACTTATTTAAGAATGCCTTTATTACTAAAATTCAGTACTAATAGATTAGATAATATGCGCGCTTTTATTATTGGTGGTGTATCTTATGATTTCAATTTTTCTAGCAATCAAGATAATGTTGATGACAACTTTCAAGGGCAATTTAGAATGAAAAAAAACAACTTTATGTATGAAGTTGGCGTTGGAGTAGATCTATACCTATATTTCTTTAAATTCTCACCCTCAATACGAGGTATATTTGCAATTAATAATGAAATTGTACCTGATAATATTAATGCTAGTCCTTGGACATTACCAATAGACTATTTTGGTACACGTGGCATATTTATTAATTTTACTTTTGAATAAATATAACCCTTTCAGGATTTTAAACCCTGAAAGGGTTATATTATTTTCTTCTAAATTCATTTAATAAAATTGCAGTAGCTGTAGCTACATTCAAACTTTCTGTAACAGTTACTTTGCTAAACCTAGGAATTGTAATTTTAGTATTTACTAATGATTCAATCGTTTTTGACACTCCGTTAGATTCGTTGCCTATAACTAAAATTGCATTCTGTGGTAGGTTGGTTGAATAAACATTAATACCATTCATAACCGCTCCATAGATTGGTAGTTTAGTTTCTTTTAAAAATATTTCCAAATCTGTATAAATAATTGAAACTCTAGTCAAAGAACCCATTGTTGCTTGTATAACTTTTTGATTATAGCAATCAACCGTATTATTTGAACATACAATGTGTGAAACCCCAAACCAATCACTTAATCTAATAATAGTGCCTAAATTACCTGGATTATTGATGTCATCTAATACCAAAACCAACCCTTTTTCCTTAGTTTTATAAGTATCCGGAATTTTAAACAATCCTAAAACCTTATTAGGTGATGATAAGTTACTTATTTTAGATAATTCTTTTTCGGATATTATTTGCGGGTCAAAATTTTCAAATGATGTATAACAATCTTCTGTACAAAACAATTTATTTAGTTCATAATTTGAAGAAAGTAATTCATTAACAACCTTTATGCCTTCAGCAATAAATAGTTGGTGTTGCTCTCGGTACTTTTTTTGTTGTAAACTCGTTATTAATTTGGATTGATTTTTGCTTAACATTTAAAGTAGTTTCTATAAATTAATTGATATTAAAGTTTTTGTAACTATTTAGAGACAATAAAAAAAAATGAAATATTATTTGTAAATTAGAATTATTCAACTAATATTAAATATTTTCGTTTACTTAAAACTTAGACCATATTGCTTAACTATTTTGCTAAAATAATAGTATTTATTTTATTTCTCATTATAATAATCTCATGTGATGCAACTAAGAGAGTTCCTGATGGTAAATATTTACTAGAAAAAAACAGAGTCATTGTAAATGATAAAAAAACTTCAAAGCAAGAAGTGCTCAGCTTTTTAAGGCAAAAGCCAAACCAGAAAGTATTAGGGTTTCCGTTTTCACTACATTTATATAATTTAGCTAACCCTGAGTATAAAACTCGTTTTGAAGAATGGTTAAAAGAAAATCCTAGAAAGAATAAAAAAATGGCTAACCTATTTTCTGAGAAACAGGTTAGAGTGCTAGGTAAGTCTTATCGAGGAATTAATAGTTGGTTTTTAAGAAATGGAAATCCACCGGTAATTTCTGATAGTATTCAAATTAAAAAATCACTTAACTCTCTGTATAAATACTATATAAGTAAAGGTTTCTTTGATACCAATGTTGCTTATAAAGAACATAAAAAAGACAATAAAAGGTCAATAGTAGATTATTTGATAACAACAAATGACCAATCTTTTATTGATACTGTTACTACATCGATTCATTCACCAATACTTGATTCAATATATAATTCAACCAAAGAAAAATCATTTATTGTTAAAGGAAACCCAATTGATTACGAAAATTTTGAAAAAGAAGAGAATCGACTTGTTAAATTATATCGAAATTCAGGCATTTACCATTTTAGTAGAAATATAACTAGGTTTTGGATAGATTCTTTAAATTCCTCTCACCAAAAAAGTGTTTTATTGAAAATTCCGAATAGAATTGTAGAAAAAAATGATAGTCTATATAGTACTCCATTTAAAGTTCAAAAAATAAAAAAAGTAAACATATTCACAGATTTTTCATTTACTAATAAAAATCAAAAACCAAGAGATTCTGCAACTTATAGCAAATATACCTTTTATGCAAATGATCGATTAAAATTTAACCCAAAATATCTGGCAAATGCAATTATAATACAACCCGATAGTATATATAAAGATACAGAACGAGATTTAACTAGAAAACACTTACGTGAACTACAGAACTTTAGACCTTCAATTGATATTAAATATCAAGAAAATGATGATGAATCGTTAACAGCTAATATTTATCTAATGCCTTTAAAAAAACATACACTAGGTTTTGATACTGAAATCTACTCGTCAAATATTAAACCATTAGGAGTGTTAGGTAAATTCTCATGGTTAAGCAGAAATATATTTAAAGGTGCTGAGATTTTTGAAATGTCTTTTCAAGGATCTTTTTTAAATATTTCTCAAGATTTGTCTGATAATTCTAGATTTTTTAATGCTTGGGAAATAGGCGTGAACAGTTCTCTAAAAATTCCTAGAATTTTATTCCCAGGTAATGCCAGTAAATTTATTCCTAAAAGAATGGCTCCTAAAACCAATATTAGTTTAAGCACTAATATTCAGCGTAATATTGGTTTAGACAGACAAAATGTTACTGTAGGTATTGATTATACATGGAAAAGTTCTACTACTACTAATCATAAATTTGAATTACTAAATGTGCAATATATTAACAATCAAAGAGTTGGAAATTATTTTGCTATTTTTAATTCTGAATTATCGAGATTAAATACAGTCTCTGAAGTTATAGCTCCTCCTGATAATACTTTTTTAGATGAAAACGGAATTCTAATAAAACCTTTAGAGTATGTTCAGTTTGTGCTAGACCCTTCAGGGAATTTTGAAACATCAAATCCTATAGAGTTTTTGACAGTTCAAAACGTTAATGAACAAAGAGAAATTTTAGTTGAAGATGTACTTGTACCTGTAATTTCTTACACTTATAATTATAATAATAGAGAAAATTTTAATGATAATAGCTTTTCTACTTTTACAGGCAGGTTGATTTCATCGGGTAGTGTTACATCTTTATTTGTTAATGAAACAGCAGAAAGCGGTAAAAAAGAACTTTTCGGATTACCAATAGCGCAATACCTAAAAACCGAAATTGAATATAAAAAATATTGGGATGTCAATTCTAATACTACTTTAGTATATAGAGGCTTTATTGGAGCTGCAATTCCTTTTGGAAATTCAGATGACATTCCATTTAGCAGAAGTTATAGAGCAGGTGGTTCAAATGATATTCGGGCATGGAGAACATTTGATCTTGGTCCCGGTTCAGAATTAAACACATTAGAATTTAATACTGGTAGTTTAAAACTAACTACCAATTTAGAATATCGATTTAAAGTTTTAAACAATATTCATAGTGCTTTTTTTATCGATGCTGGTAATATTTGGGATATAACAAATTCAACCATTACCTCTAGTAAAGGTAAGTTTAATGGCTTTTCGTCATTAAAAGATATTGCTATAGGTTCTGGCTTTGGTATTAGATATGATTTTAGTTTTCTAGTGGTTAGATTTGATACAGGTTTTAAAACCTATGAACCATATTTGTCTTCTTCTAATAAATGGTTTCAAAATTATAATTTTAATAATGCTGTTCTTAATGTAGGGATTAATTATCCTTTCTAACAAACTTATTATAAAGCTGAAACCCATCTACAACGATTTCGCATTTTTTATCAATCAATCGCATTTATTTTAGTAATTTTAACCTTTTAATCTTTATAAAAAGTTATGACTTATAATATAAAACCGGGAGTTGCTGTAGGTGACCAAGTTCAAGAAATTTTTAAATTAGCTAAAGAAAAAAGCTTTGCATTACCCGCCACAAATGTAATTGGTTCTAACACTATTAACAGTGTTTTAGAAACTGCTACTGAGTTAAATGCTCCTGTAATTATTCAATTTTCAAATGGTGGTGCACATTTTAACGCAGGAAAAGGGCTTTCTAATGAAAATCAAAAAGCCGCAATTGCTGGTGGAGTAGCCGGTGCTAAGCATGTACATTTAATGGCTGAAGCCTATGGTATTCCCGTAATTTTACATACTGACCATTGTGCAAAAAAATTATTACCTTGGATTGATGGGTTATTAGATGCTGGTGAAAAACATTTTGCCGAAACAGGTAAACCATTGTATAGTTCACATATGATAGATTTGTCTGAAGAGCCTATTGAGGAGAATATTGAAATTTGTAAAAGATATTTGAAACGAATGAGTAAGATGGAAATGACCTTAGAAATTGAATTAGGTATTACAGGTGGTGAAGAAGACGGTGTTGACAATTCAGATGTTGATGTTTCTAAATTATATACTCAACCCGAAGAAGTTGCCTATGCTTATGAAGAGTTAAAAAAAGTAAGTGATAAATTTACAGTCGCTGCAGCTTTTGGTAATGTACATGGTGTTTATAAACCCGGTAATGTAAAGTTGACTCCTAAAATTCTAAAAAATTCACAAGAATATATTTCTAATAAATATAATGTTGCTCATAATACGATTGATTTTGTTTTTCATGGTGGTTCTGGTTCTACTGTAGAAGAAATTAGGGAAGCTATTGGTTATGGGGTTATAAAAATGAATATTGATACCGATTTGCAATATGGTTTTATGACCGGAATTAGAGACTATATGGCTGATAAATCTGCCTATTTACAAAGTCAGATTGGCAACCCCGACGGAGATGATGTACCAAATAAAAAATATTATGATCCTAGAAAATGGTTACGTGAAGGCGAAGTCACTTTTAAAAATAGACTAAAGCAAGCCTTTAAAGATTTGAACTGTATTGATGTACTATAATTTTGATTGTTAATTCAGTCTCTTTATTATAGTATATTTTTGTTTTTTTACTAACTTGCCATCCCAAATAATTATCTTATGCCAGCCTGGTTTAAAAGAAAAGACAAAGGAATTCAAACTCCTACAGAAGAAAAAAAAGATGTTCCGAAAGGGCTTTGGTACAAAACGCCTAGTGGAAAAATTGTTGATACTGATGAGTTAAAGAAGAATAAATATGTGAGTCCTGAAGACGGATATCATGTAAGGATTGGTAGTAATGAGTATTTTGAAATTTTATTTGATGATAATAAGTACAAAGAACTCAATCCTAATATAACCTCAAAGGATCCTCTTAAATTTACTGATAAGAAAAAGTATGTTGATCGTTTAAAAGATGCTCAAGAACGAACCAAATTAAAAGATGCGGTAAGAACTGCTGTTGGAAAATCGTTAGGAAAAGATTTAGTGATAGCTGCTATGGATTTTGCTTTTATTGGCGGATCAATGGGTAGTGTAGTTGGTGAAAAAATTGCTAGAGCTATAGGGTATTCTATTAAAAAGAAAATTCCTTTTTTGATGATCTCAAAGTCCGGAGGTGCTAGAATGATGGAAGCATCATTATCCTTAATGCAATTAGTAAAAACCTCCGCTAAATTAGCGCAATTATCTGAAGCTAAAATTCCTTATATTTCATTATGTACAGATCCAACAACTGGTGGTACAACAGCTTCATATGCTATGTTAGGTGATATTAATATTGCAGAACCCAATGCATTAATTGCTTTTGCAGGCCCTAGAGTTGTAAAAGATACAACCGGTAAAGAATTACCTGAAGGGTTTCAACGTTCAGAGTTTTTATTAGAACACGGGTTTTTAGATAAAATTATAGAACGCAAGGACCTTAAAAAACAAATCAATCTATATATTGATTTGATACAAAATAATCCGTTGAGAATAGAAAAGGAGTAGTAATAACATTTCATAAAAAAATCCCTGAGGCTTTCACCTCAGGGATTTTTCAATTCAACCAAACCCTTTTTTCTACATATTAATTACTTAAGTGAAATTCTCTTTCTTCACCACCATTAATACTTATGGTAGCTAAATCATCACAAGCACCATCACCATAATCAATAACTGCTGTATTTTCATTTCTAGAAAGTTTTACAGTACCACTAACCAAAAACTTACAAGCTAATTCTTTTCGTAGTGGTACAATAACTTCAGCTGAAAGAACAGTACCATTTTTCTTAGTAAAAGTAGCATTACCAGTAATTAAGAATACATTATCTCCCCAAGCTGGTGTGCCTTGACCTTCAATCCACTCTCTCACTCTTACGCCTACTTTACTTGCAAATGATCCATCAGGCCAAGTAACAGTAATATCAAAAGTTTTTGTTGACTGTGGGTTTCCGTTTTCATTAGAACGTTCTCTCAAAATTGAGCCACCTCCTGCTATATTTTTTCTATTAAAATAAAAGTCTTCAAAAGAATACGAAATCATTTTAGTAGCTGCTTCACGATCTTTTTCATATTTTAGAATAATTTTCCCACTCACAAAATTTCCATTGCGTAATTCACAGCCATCTCCAAAATCAATAGTTACCGTTTTCATATTTTGTGTCAGTACAATTGTAATAGTAACACAGTCGGGTAAATATCCGTCTGTCCCAGATTTTGTTAACTCAGGAAACTCTTCTCCTAAATAAACTTCCTCAATAATAGCACTTACTCCTTCAGAAGCCTTATCAATTTCAGTTTCAGTTTCGGCAGTTTTTAGATCAATTTCTTCAGATGCATTAGAATCAATTACAATCCCTTCATCTTGACAGCTTGTTAGCATTAGTCCGAATAACGCTAAAACTATCATCCCTAGTTTTAATTTTTGTCTTTTCATTATATTAATTTTTAATAGTTATGTTTCTATGACCTTATAAAAACAAAAAGGTTTAATCATTAGACATGAATTCTAATAAAACAATGATGGTTATCGGATAAAAGATGTTAGACCGCTTCGCTATTAGAAGTTAGACTAACTTTGTACAAGGTTGAGATTTAATAATTTATTTTTATGTTATAAAACAAGTAGAGTATTCAAAAAACAGCTCTTGAATAGCTTGTTTTTAATACACAAAATGAAATCCGTTTAATGTTAAACAGATATTACTAAAAATAAATGATTGTTAATTGAATATTTATTTTAAAAAAAGTAGAAAATTATTTTAATAAATTACTAGATAGTTTATTCATAAAACCCTCTTTTCTTCGTACAGAAACTTCAATATGGGTTCCATCTGACATCAAAACATAACCGCCTTTTCCTTTTACATATTTATCAATATAAGATAGGTTAATAAGATGAGATTGATGGGTTCTGAAAAAGTTAAATTTATCTAAAAGTTCTTCAAAATGCTTCAATGTTTTGGCAACTGTGATTTTTTTACTCCCTTCTAAAAAAATATGGGTATAATTAATATCTGATTGACACCTTATAATATCTGAGACTTTGATAAACGATAAGCCCTCTAATGTAGGGATGGCAATTTTTTTTAATTGAGTGGTTTTATCTTCAAGGTTATGAAAAAGCACTTCTACTTTTTTTGAAACATCTTTTAATGATGTTTTCTTTTTTAATTTCTCGATTGTAAGAGAAAGGTCATCATCATCTATAGGTTTTAAAAGGTAGTCTAATGCAGAGAATTTAAAAGCATCAACTGCATAACTATCAAAAGCTGTTGTGAAAATAATTTCAAAGTCTATATTAGAAAGTTGTTTTAATAAATCAAATCCTGTTTCGTCATGTAAATGTACATCCAGAAAAATAACATCAGGATTAATTGATTCAATTGCTGTTTTAGCATCGTGAACATTATTACAAATTTTAACTATATCAAGATCATTATTATATTTGCTGAGAAGTTTATTTATTCTATCAACGCAGTGTTGTTCATCATCAATTATAATGGTTTTTAGCATATTTTTATTAAAGTAG